>JANNKS010000689.1:0-8463 GCA_031396425.1 Rhizobacter sp.
TGCTGCGCGCCGGCAAGCTGGTGGCGCAGGCAGCGGCCGCCGACGTCAGCGCGTCGCAGCTCGCGTTGTGGATGGTCGGGCATGAGGTTGCAGCGCCGCAGCGGCGTGAAGCGCAGCCGCAGGCATTGCCGGTGTGTCTGCTCGAACAGGTGCACACCGCCGGGCCAGGCCGCGACCGGCTGGTGAATGTTTCGCTGGCCCTGCACGGCGGCGAAATCGTCGCCATCGCCGGCGTGTCGGGCAACGGCCAGATGGCGCTGGCGGAGCTGCTGTGCGGCACGCGCCGCGCCAGCGCCGGGCGGGTCAGTCTGCGCGGCGCGGAACTGCCGGCTGACCCGTCGGCGCTGGTCGCGCTGGGCGTGGCGCGCATTCCGGAGGACCGCCAGGCGGTCGGCGCCGCCGGCGACCTGCCGGTGTGGGAGAACGCGGTGGCCGAGCGGCTGCCCGGCCCCATTTTCAGCCGCACCGCTGCGGGCCTGCGCTGGGTCCGGCGCGGCGCCGCGCGTGCCCACGCGCAGCACATCGTCGACACCTTCGATGTGCGCGGTGCCGGCCTGGACGCGCCGGCAGCTGCGCTGTCGGGTGGGAATCTGCAGAAACTCATCCTCGGCCGCGCCCTGCTGGCGCCGGACGGCAGCGCGCCGCAGCTGATCGTCGCGCATCAGCCCTGCTGGGGACTGGACGTCGGCGCGGTCGCGTTCGTGCAGCGGCAACTGCTTGCGGCACGCGACGCCGGCGCGGCGGTGCTGCTGATTTCTGACGACCTGGACGAAGTGCTGGCGCTGGGCGACCGCATCGCCGTGCTGCACCACGGCCGGCTCACTGTGGCACGCCCGGGCAGCGCGTGGACGCGCGAAAGCCTGGGGCTGGCGATGGCCGGTGCCGGCGAAGCGCAAGCCGTTCAGGCGCACGCGGCATGAGGCTGGAAAGGCGCCATCAAGCGTCGCCCGCGGCGCTGCTGCTGGCCCCGCTTGCTGCGCTGCTGTTCACGCTGATCGTCAGCGCGGCGCTCGTCGCCTGGGCCGGCGCGCCCGTGGGCCGCACCTATGCGCTGATGCTGCAGGGCGGCTTCGGCTCGCTGTTCGCCTGGAGCGAAACCCTGACGCGCGCGGTGCCACTGATCCTCACCGGCCTGGCCGCCACCATCGCATTCAAGGCGCGCCTGTACAACATCGGCGCCGAGGGCCAGCTCTACGCCGGGGCGCTGGCTGCTGTTGCGGTGGGGGGCGTGCCGGCCGGCACGGCGCTGGCCACGCCGGTGTGGCTGTTGTTCCCCCTGATGCTGGCTGCAGCAGCGCTCGCCGGGGCGCTGTTGCTGCTTGGGCCGGCGCTGCTGAAGGCGCGCCTGGGGGTCGACGAAGTCGTGACCACCTTGCTGATGAACTTCATCGTGCTGCTGGGCGTCGGCGCCTTGCTCGACGGGCCGATGAAAGACGCCGCCGCGCTGGGCTGGCCGCAGAGCCTGGCACTGGCCAGCGAGCTGGAACTGACGCGCCTGGTGCCCGGCACGCGCGTGCACAGCGGTCTGCTGATGGCCGCCGCGCTCGCCTGCGCCTTGGCCGCGCTGCTGCGCTTCACCCTGGTGGGGTTCCAGATTCGCGCGGCCGGTGCGAATGCGCGCGCCGCCGCGTTCGCCGGCGTGCCCTCGTTGCGCACGGTGATGCTGGTGGCGCTGCTGTCGGGCGCACTGGCGGGCCTGGCGGGCGCGATCGAAGTGGCCGGGCGCACCGGCTACGTGACGCTCGACATGTCGCCCGGATATGGCTACAGCGGCATCGTGATCGCGATGCTGGCCGGCCTGCGGCCGCTGGGCGTGTTGGCAGCGGCGGTCCTGATTGCCGGGGTGCTGGTGGGCGCGGACAGCATGAGCCGAGTGGTGGGCGTGCCGACGTACCTGGCCGACGTGATCGTCGCGACGTCGCTGATCGCGGTGCTGGTGGCGACGCTGTTCACGCAGTACCGCTTGCGCTGGCGCTCGGTGGCTAGCGCATGAACATGGCTGCACCGCGATTGCCGTGGGTGGGTGGCGCCACCTTGGCCTGGGCCCGGTGTGGCGCCTGGGTGGCTGGATGAGCACCTTCGTCGAGATCGTTGCCAACGCGTCCTTCTGGGTTGCGGTATTGCGCATCGCCACGCCCTTGCTGCTCGGCACCCTGGGCGTGTTGCTGTGCGAACGTGCTGGCGTGTTGAACCTCGGCATCGAGGGCATCATGGTGGCGGGCGCGTTCGCCGGCTGGCTGGCGGTGTACCTGGGGCTGCCGTTGTGGGGCGGGGTCGCCGTGGCGGCGCTGACCGGGGCCCTGTTCGGCCTGCTGCATGCGCTGCTCACGGTGACGCTGGCGTTGTCGCAACACGTCTCCGGGCTGGGCATCACGCTGCTCGCCACGGCCTTGAGCTACTACGGCTACCGGGTCGGCTTCCCCAAGGTCACCACGCCGCCCACCGTGACGCCTTTCGCCGAGATGAGCGGCCTGCCCATTCCCATCCTCGGCCAACAAACACCGCTCACCTTGCTCGCGCTGGCGCTCGTTCCAGCGCTGGCCTGGATGCTCTACCGCACGCCGGCCGGCCTGGCGCTGCGCATGGTCGGCGAGAACCCGCAGGCCGCCGAGGGCCAGGGCATTTCGGTCGCGGCAACGCGCACCGCTGCCATCGTGGCCGGTTCGGCGCTGATGGGCGTGGCCGGCTCGTTCTTCACGCTGGCTGCGTTCAATGCGTTCTTCTTCAACATGATCAACGGCCGCGGCTGGGTGTGCGTGGCGCTGGTCGTGTTCGCGTCCTGGCAGCCGGGCAAGGCGCTGCTCGGCGCCTTGTTGTTCGGCTTCTTCGACGCGCTGCAACTGCGCCTGCAACAGGCTGGCGGCGCGGCGTTGCCGTACCAGATCTACTTGATGATGCCGTACGTGCTGGCGATTGCCGCCCTCGTGCTGGTGGCACGCAAAGCGGCCTATCCTCAGGCGCTGATGAAACCGTACCGCAAAGGGGAACGCTGACATGCTCGACCTGCTCGTCACCAACGCCACCCTGCCCGATGGGCGCAGCGGCATGTCGATTGCCGTGCTGGGCGGGCGCATCAGCGAGGTCACGCCGCAGTTGCGCGCACCCGCCCATGACACGCTCGACGCGCAGGGCCTGCTGATCAGCCCGCCGTTCGTCGACGCGCATTTCCACATGGACGCGACGCTGAGTTATGGCCTGCCGCGCGTGAACGCGAGCGGCACGCTGCTCGAGGGCATCGCGCTGTGGGGTGAATTGAAGCCGCAGCTCACCGCCGAGGCGCTGATCGAACGCGCGATGGCCTACTGCGACTGGGCGGTCGCCAAGGGCCTGCTGGCGATTCGCACCCACGTCGACGTCTGCGATGCGCGGCTGCTCGCGGTCGAGGCCCTGCTGGACGTGAAGCGCCGCGTCGCGCCCTACCTCGACCTGCAGCTGGTGGCGTTTCCGCAGGACGGTGTGCTGCGCGCGCCGGGTGCATTCGACAACCTGAAACGCGCGCTGGCGCTCGGCGTCGACGTGGTCGGCGGCATTCCGCACTTCGAGCGCAGCATGCAGCAGGGTGCCGAGAGCGTGCGCCTGCTGTGCGAGCTGGCGGCGAACCAGGGGCGCCTGGTCGACATGCATTGCGACGAAACCGACGACCCGATGTCGCGCCACGTCGAGACGCTGGCGTTCGAAACTCAGCGCCTGGGCCTGCAGGGCCGCGTCACCGGCTCGCACCTGACGTCGATGCATTCGATGGACAACTACTACGTCTCCAAGCTGCTGCCGCTGATGGCCGAGGCGCAGCTGAACGTGGTGAGCAACCCGCTCATCAACATCACGATCCAGGGCCGGCACGACAGCTACCCGAAACGAAGAGGCATGACGCGCGTGCCCGAACTGCTGGCGCAGGGCCTGACCGTCGCGTTCGGCCACGATTGCGTGATGGACCCGTGGTACAGCCTCGGCTCGGGCGACATGCTCGAAGTGGCGCACATGGGGCTGCACGTCGCGCAGATGACGAGCCCCGCGGCGATCCGGCAGTGTTTCGATGCCGTGACGAGCGCGCCCGCGCGCATCCTGCAGTTGCAGGGCTATGGCCTAGCGCCAGGTTGCCACGCCGACTTCGTGCTGCTGCAGGCGCGCGACTGCCAGGAGGCGATTCGCTTGCGCGCCCAGCGGCTGGTGGTGGTACGGCGCGGCAAGCGCATCGCCAGCGCGCCGGCGGCGACCGCCCAATTGCTGCTGCCGAACCGGCCGGCGCAAACTGACTTCATGCCCGAGCGGGCGCGCTGAGGCAATCCGGCACAGGCTGCCGGCCCGCCCTGGCGTGCTACTTGAGGGGCTTGCCGTCGGCGCCGCGCGCCTTCACCTGGCCGCAGTCGGCCGAAATGAAACGCCCCGCCATCTGCATTTCCATGCGCACCGGTTTGCCGGCGCGCACCGTGTTGGTGACCATGCGGCCCTCATAGCCCTTGTCACCGTTCATGATGTACTCGCCCTCGCCGCTCGACGGCGGCTCGCCGCTGCAGGTGAACTTGAAGTTCACCTTGTTGCCGCGCTTCTCCAGGCTGTCCTGCTTGCAACGGCCCTCCGGGTCAGGCACTTCGCCGCGCGCCGCCATTTCCTTGCTGATGCAGATGCGAAGCGCCCCCGGCTGGCCGGGTGCTTGCGCCTTCGGGGCAACGCCCTGTTGCCCGAGCATGGCCTCGACCTGCTTGCGCTGCTCGGGTGACATGTTGGCGAGCTGCTCGTTCATCTTCGCCATCGCCGCGCCCAGGTCCGGGCCGCCGGGCATTTTCATCGACACCTCCCACAGCCCGGGCGCCAGGTTCTGCCCGGCAACAGGAAGTGCGAGCAAGGCGGCCAGGGGTGTGATGAACCAGTGGATCTTCATGGCGTTTCCTCTGCAACGTGGAGCAACGGGCATAGTTTCGCAGCGCTTCGCGCCATCGGCGCTCGAGGCCGCATCGCCGGTGCGCCGGATTCCGCGTCACATTGCGCAGCGGCTACGGTGAGTTTTCTTGTGTATGCTCAGGCCAGAAGCCACGCGGCCGCAAAAACACTGGCGCTGCGCCGCTGCGGCACCGGTGGTGCGGGCCGGCGGCAGCGCAGAGCCACAGGAGACGACCATGCTGATTGGAGTGCCGCTCGAGAGCGCGGCGGGTGAAACCCGTGTCGCCATGACGCCCGAGACGGCCAAGAAACTCAAGGCTCAAGGGCACACCATCCGGGTGCAGGCGAGCGCGGGCGTGGCGGCGAGTGTCACCGACGCCGCCTACGAGGCTGCCGGCGCCGAGATCACCGACGCGGCAGGCGCCTTTGGCGCCGAGCTGGTGCTCAAGGTGCGCTCGCCGAACACTGTTGAGCTGGCACTGATGAAGACAGGCACCGCGCTGGTGGGCATGCTCAACCCGTTCGACAAGGATGGCCTGGCGCGCCTGGCCGCTGCCGGCCTGACCAGTTTCGCCCTCGAAGCCGCGCCGCGCACCACGCGGGCGCAGAGCATGGACGTGCTGAGTTCGCAGGCCAACATCGCCGGCTACAAGGCGGTCATGATCGCCGCCGACAAATACCAGCGCTTCTTCCCGATGCTGATGACGGCGGCGGGCACCGTGAAGGCGGCGCGGGTCGTCATCCTCGGCGTCGGTGTCGCCGGCCTGCAGGCGATTGCCACCGCCAAGCGCCTGGGCGCGGTGATCGAGGCGAGCGACGTGCGCCCGAGCGTGAAAGAACAGGTCGAGTCGCTCGGCGCCAAATTCATCGAGGTGTCGTACGACACGCCGGAAGAGAAGGAAGCCGCCGAAGGCGTGGGCGGCTACGCCAAGCCGATGCCGCCGAGCTGGCTGGCGCGGCAGCAGATCGAGGTCGCAAAGCGCATCGCGGCCGCCGACATCGTGATCAGCACTGCGCTCATTCCCGGCCGCGCGGCGCCGGTGCTCGTCACCGAAGAGATGGTCAAGGCAATGAAACCCGGCTCGGTGCTGGTCGACCTGGCGGCGGGCAAGGGTCCGCCGGACGCCGCCGGTGTGCCGCAGGGCGGCAACTGCCCCTTGAGCGAAGCCGACCGGACGGTGGTCAAACACGGTGTCACGATCGTCGGCGAAACCAACCTGGCCGCGCTGGTGGCGGCCGATGCGAGCAGCCTGTACGCACGCAACGTGCTCGACTTCCTCAAGCTGGTGCTGCCCAAGGACGGCGGCTTCAACGTGCCGCTCGATGACGACATCGTGGTCGCCTGCCTGATGACGCAGGGCGGCGAAGTCAAGCGCAAATAGCCCACCGCCGAAGCCAGGCAGCCACCAGGCCGCGCGGCAAAGACAACCGGAAACACTGCCATGGACATCGTCTCTCCCACCCTCACCAACCTGATCATCTTCGTGCTCGCCATCTACGTCGGCTACCACGTCGTGTGGACCGTCACGCCGGCGCTGCACACGCCGCTGATGGCGGTGACGAACGCGATCTCGGCGATCGTCATCGTCGGCGCGATGCTCGCCGCCGCGCTCACTGAAACCACGCTCGGCAAGACGATGGGCGTGCTGGCGGTGGCGCTGGCGGCGGTGAACATCTTCGGCGGCTTTCTGGTGACGCGCCGAATGCTCGAGATGTTCAAGAAGAAGGACAAGCCGGCCAAAGCCATCGAAGGGAAGAAGTGATGAGCCTGAACCTGGTCACCCTGCTCTACCTGATCGCAAGCGTCTGCTTCATCCAGGCGCTCAAGGGCTTGAGCCACCCGACCACGTCGATTCGCGGCAACCTGTTCGGCATGATCGGCATGGCGATCGCCGGTGTCACCACCGCGGCGCTGATCGTCAAACTGGCCGGTTCCGCGAGCGGGCTGGCCTGGGTACTGCTTGGCCTGGTGGTGGGCGGCGGTTACGGCGCCTGGCGCGCCAAGACGGTCGAGATGACGCAGATGCCCGAACTGGTGGCGTTCTTCCACAGCATGATCGGCCTGGCGGCGGTGTTCATCGCCGTCGCCGCGGCGGCCGAGCCGTGGGCGTTCGGCATTACCGAAAAAGGCGGCGCCATTCCGAACGGCAACCGCTTCGAATTGGCGCTCGGCGCCGCCATCGGCGCGATCACATTCAGCGGCTCGGTGATCGCGTTCGGCAAACTCTCGGGCAAGTACAAGTTCCGCCTGTTCCAGGGCGCACCGGTGACGTTCAAGGGCCAGCACCTGGTCAATCTGGCGCTTGGCCTGGCGATGGTGTTTTTCATCACCGGCTACACGGTCAGCGAGGCGGGCGTCGACTTCGCGCTGCTGATCGCGATCGCGTTCGTGCTGGGCGTTCTGATCATCATCCCGATCGGCGGCGCCGACATGCCGGTGGTCGTCTCGATGTTGAACAGCTATTCGGGCTGGGCGGCCACGGGCATCGGCTTCAGCCTGAACAACAGCATGCTGATCATCGCCGGCAGCCTGGTGGGCTCGTCGGGCGCGATCCTGAGCTACATCATGTGCAAGGCGATGAACCGCTCGTTCTTCAACGTCATCCTCGGCGGCTTCGGCGGTGACGCCACGGCCACAGTGGCCGGCGGCGCGGTGCAGCGCAGCGTCAAGAGCGGCAGCGCCGACGACGCCGCCTTCGTGCTCGGCAACGCCGAGACGGTGGTGATCGTGCCCGGCTACGGCCTGGCCGTCGCGCGCGCCCAGCATGCGGTCAAGGAACTCGCCTCCAAGCTCACGGCCAAGGGCATCACGGTGAAGTACGCTATCCACCCCGTCGCCGGGCGCATGCCGGGGCACATGAACGTGCTGCTCGCCGAAGCCGAAGTGCCTTACGACCAGGTGTTCGAGATGGAAGACATCAACGGCGAATTCGGCCAGGCCGACGTCGCCATCATCCTCGGCGCGAACGACGTCGTGAACCCGGCCGCATTGGTCAAGGGCAGCGCCATCTACGGCATGCCGATTCTGGAGGCCTACAAGGCCAAGACGATCATCGTCAACAAACGCTCGATGGCCGCAGGCTACGCCGGCCTGGACAACGAGCTCTTCTACATGGACAAGACGATGATGGTGTTCGGCGATGCGAAGAAGGTCGTCGAGGACATGGTGAAGGCGGTGGAGTGACGGTGTCGGCATCAACCCGTTTCACGGCGGCCTGATGCCTTCCTGACCGAAGCCTTCAGCACCGGCCACAGCCAGATCAGCAGGGTGGCCGCACCCAAGGCCCCGGCAATCGGCCGTTCGAAGAACACCAGGAAGTTGCCGTCAGCCTTCACCAGGCTGGAGAAGAAGTTCTCTTCCAGCATCGTGCCCAGCACCACGCCGAGGATGGTGGGCGCCACGGGGAAGCCCCAGCGCTCCATGTAGAAGCCCATCACGCCGGCGACGAGCATCACGATCACGCCGAACATGCGAAGCTCTTCGGCATTCTTTTCGTGCAACTGAACATTGTCCTTGTACTTCTGCAACCGCTCCAGCACCTTGGCGTAGTTCCTTTCGTCGCCGGTGCGGATCGATTCCTGTTC
>JANNKS010000701.1:0-2682 GCA_031396425.1 Rhizobacter sp.
GGCGGCGATCGCGATCCTCAACCTCGACGAGGCGGGCGAAATCGGCGCCGCGGCGGCATGTGCGTTGATGATCGCCGCCGCGAACACGGTCGCGACCTTCCTGTTCATGGGCCTGTCGTGGTGGATTGATCGCAGCACCCAGGCCTGGAAGGAACCGTGACCGCCGGCTTGAACGGGCGCGGCAGGAACGCATCCCGATGATTCCCGCGGGTGAGGCAACACGAACCAGCGCTCGGCTGCACGCCCTTGATGCGATTCGAGCCAGCGCGCTGCTGCTGGGCATTTTCCTGCACGCCAGCCTGTCGTTCGTCCCGGGACGCGGCCCCGAGCTCTGGCCTGTCAGTGATGTTCAAAAGAGCACGACCCTGTTCGTCGCCATGTTTGTCATTCACATCTTCAGGATGTCGGTGTTCTTCTTCGTGGCCGGCTTGTTGGCACGCGCGCTCGTTGAAAGCCGCGGCGTCGTGGCCTTTTTGCGCAACCGGGCCGCGCGCATACTGGCGCCGCTGGTCTTGGGATGGGTGCTGTGTTTCGTGATGCTCGGGGGCGTCGTCCTGTGGGCTCTTGCGAAAGCCAACAACGGCCACCTGCCATCGCCGCTGCCAGCGTCGACATTGGAGGCCGGTAATAACTTCCTCCACCTTTGGTTTCTGTACTTGCTGTTGTGGCTCTACGCCATCTCGCTCGCGATGCGTGGCGCCCTGTCATGCATCGGCGGCAGGGACAGCGTCTTGCGCGTGCTCGACGCGACGGTGCGTCACTGCATTTCTTCCCGGGCCGGGCCGCTGGCACTGGCGGCGCCGGTCGTCGTGGCGCTGTCGGTGATCCCGAATTGGAGCGTCGGGATGGGCGTTCCAACGCCGGGTTATACCCTCGTGCCACCGGCGCCCTCGCTGTTCATCTACCTCTACGTCTTCATGATCGGCTGGGCCATTCACCGGCAGCATCATCTTCTCGCGGACCTGGCGCAACGCTGGCCCATCAACCTCTGCCTTGGCCTGATCGGAACCTTGCTCAGCCTGTATCAGGCGAGCGCGCAACAAAGCCTGGGCGCTGGTCTGAACGAGACCGACAGCCTTCTGGGCGCGACAACTTATGGCGTCGCACTCGTGTGCTTGACACTTGCCTTCGTGGGGCTGGGGTGTCGATACTTCAGCCAAGAGAGTCCCGTCATTCGTTACCTCGCAGACGGGTCCTACTGGATGTACATCGTGCACCTTCCGGTCGTCATGGCCTTGCAGACGGCGCTGATGCTCGAAGACGTTCATTGGACAATCAAGTTCTTGCTCGTCAATGTGTTGAGCGCCGGTTTGCTTTTGCTGAGCTACCACTACTGGGTTAGATTCACGTGGATCGGGCACTTGCTCAACGGCACAAGGCGCCGGCGAGGGGCCGCGCACGCGCAAGCCAACGGCGCTGCCTCGTAGCCATCTTGATCAAGCCAACCTGCCTCTTGCAAATCGGATTGAACCCATGGACCGCGACCGCATTCTCCTCACCCCCGGCCCGCTGACGACGACGCTGCGCACCAAACTCGCGATGCTGAAAGACTGGGGCTCGTGGGACGCCGACTTCAACGCCGTGACCGCCGAATTGCGCGCACAGCTGCTGGCCATCGTGCACGGCCACGACAGCCACGTTGTGGTTCCGCTGCAGGGCAGCGGCACGTTCAGCGTCGAAGCCGCGGTGGCGACGCTGGTGCCCAAAACCGGCCATGTGCTGGTCCCCGACAACGGTGCCTACTGCAAACGCGCGGCGAAACTCTCGCACATGATGGGCCGCAAGGCCAGCGTGATGGCGTGCGCCGAAGACGCGCCGCTCTCGGCCCAAGACATCGAGGCGCGCCTGGCAGCCGACGCGTCGATCACCCACGTGATCCTGATCCATTGCGAAACCGGCACCGGCGTCGAGAACCCGCTGGCCGAAGTCGCGGCGGTGTGCGAACGGCACGGCAAAGGCTTGATCGTCGACGCGATGTCGAGCTTTGCGGCGCTGCCGATCGACACCCGCAAGATCCGTTTCGATGCCCTGGTGGCGGCGAGCGGCAAGTGCCTGGAGGGCGTGCCGGGCATGGGTTTCGTGTTCGTTCGCAAGGCCGTCTTCGACGCCTGCGCCGGCAACAGCCAGAGCCTGGCGATGGACCTGCACGACCAGCACGTCTACATGGAAAAGACCGGCCAGTGGCGCTTCACGCCACCGACGCACGTGGTCGTGGCACTGGCCGAAGCGGTGAAGCAGTTCGTCGAAGAAGGCGGGCAACCGGCGCGTCTGGCGCGCTACACCGACAACTGCCACACGCTCATCGACGGCATGGCGGCGCTGGGCTTCAAGCCGTTCCTGCGCGCTGCAGTACAAGCCCCCATCATTGTCACGTTCCACGCGCCGGCACACCCGGCGTACGACTTCAAACGCTTTTACGCTGGCGCGAAACAGCGCGGCTTCATGCTCTACCCGGGCAAGCTGACGCAGGTCGAAACTTTCCGCGTCGGCTGCATCGGTGCGATCGGACGCAACGAGATGCGTGAAGCGGTGAACGCGGTGGCCGATACGCTGCGCGAGATGGGTATCCCGAACGGCACACCGGCCATTTGACAGCCGCACCAATCACCACCCCCCGTCGTCCCGGCGAACGCCGGGACCCACTGTTCACGCACCCCAATGGATCCGGGCGTTCGCCGGGAT
>JANNKS010000707.1:0-9758 GCA_031396425.1 Rhizobacter sp.
CGTAGCCCAGCCCGAGGCGCGCCATGCGCTGCGGGGCCCAGCCGGTCACGGCGGTCGCCACTGTGCCCGGGCCACTCCAGAGCACCTGCCCGGAAGCGGGGCGCACGTAGCCCATCAGCGTTCGGATCAGCGTGGTCTTGCCCATGCCGTTGCGGCCGAGCAAGCCCAGCGCGGCGCCTTCGCCCAGCGCGAGGCTGACGCCGCGCAGGATGTGGCTGTCACCGTAGTAGGTGTTGAGGTCGGTGATCGCGAGCATGGTATGCCCGCGGTTATACACGCGCCTTGCGCCATTGCGGCGATCGCGGGCACCGGTAGAGGCCCTACGGCGGCTGTCGTCGGGTTGCGGTCGCGTCAGGTCGGGCGCGTTGTGCCGATGCGCCGGCGTGGTGCCCCGAACCAGCCGACCGCGCACAAACCGAGCACGATCGCGCCGGCGGCCGCGGCGCTCTCGGCCAGGCTGAGCCGGTGCGCGTTCCACAGGAACAGCGCCGTTGTGCCCAGCAGCACGACGAACAGCGCCGCTGCGCCGATTGCCGCGTTGCGCGTGAGCGGCGGGTCGTAGCGCTGCACGGCGCGGATGTCGAAGGCGGGCTTGGGCCAGCGCGCGGCCACGTCCGCCGGGCGCCAGCCGGGATGCATGAAAAATACCCGGGCACGGTCGGCCCAGGAACGGGCACGCCAGGCATCGGTGCACAGGTCGGCATAGACCTGCAGATTGGCCCACAGCGGGTTCCAGCTGCGCAGCGGTGCGCGCGTGCCGTACACGCAGGGCTCGCGCGGGTCTTCTTCGGCGAAACTGCCGAACAGGCGGTCCCACACGATCAGGATGCCGCCATAGTTCTTGTCGAGGTAGCGCTCGTTCACGGCGTGGTGCACGCGGTGGTTGCTGGGGGCGCAGAACCAGCGGTCGAACCAGCCGAGCTTGCCGATGTGCTGCGTGTGCACCCAGTACTGGTAGAGCAGGTCGACCAGCGCGACGACGCCGAAAACCAGCGGCGGCACACCGAGCACGGCCATCGGCAGGTAGAACAACCAGTCGGCGAGCCAGCCGCTGCTGGTCTGGCGCAGCGCGGTCGACAGGTTGTAGTCTTCACTCTGGTGGTGTACCGCGTGCGCCGCCCACAGCACCGCGACAGTGTGGCCGAGGCGGTGCCGCCAGTAGTAGCAGAAGTCGTAGAGCAGCAGGGCTGCGAGCCAGGTCCAGGCGGCCTCCACGGGCCAGTGCCATAGCGCGACATGCTGGTATGCGGCGGCATAGACCGCCAGCAGCAACAGTGCGCTGAACACGCCGGTGAGCTGGCTCATCACGCCCAGGCCGATGCTGCTCAACGCGTCGTTCAGCCGGTAGGTGTTGCGGCCGCGCCGCAGGCCGACCAGGAATTCGACGGCGATCAGCAGCAGGAACACCGGCGTGGCCAGAACGATGACCTGCGCTGGCGTCATGCGATGTGCCTCACAGGCCGAGCTGGCGGGCCACGGTGAGCGGCAACGTCACACCGGTCAGCAGCGTCGCGCCGTCGGCGCCGACGAAGCGCAACTCAAGCTCGTAGGGCCCGCGCGGCAGCTCGACAACGGTCTCGGTCCGGCCATCGGACAGCGCGACATTCTTCACCGCGGTGCCGCCCTGGCGAAACGCCAGCACGAAGTGGCCGGTGTCCTTGACCTGCGTGCTGGCCGGCGCAACGCCGAAACCGAGCACGCCCAGGCTGATGACAAATGGGCTGTCCACCGTCTCGCCGGCGCGCAGGTTCTTCACGTAGACCTCTTTGGCGGTCGCGCGCGGCGCGCTGAGTTCATTGCGGTACCAGGCCTCGCAGGTCGGAACGAAGTTCTTCGCGTCGATGGCCGGTGGCGCGTCGCTGCGCCGGCCCTAGACCGTGATGGCGATTTCGGGACTGTAGACGAAGTAGGGTCGATGCTCGTGGTCGGCGAACAGCAGACGCAGCGTGTGCCTGCCGGGCGGCAGGTCGAGCAGGGTGCCGGTCTGGCCCTTGCCGAAGTGACGATGGGTGTCGCTGAACGGAATCCGGTCCTGATAGTTCAGCGGCAACGGTGTGTCGACCAGCAAGTGGTGGTGGCCCGCCTTGGGGTGCTGGTTGCCGGCCGGGATCACGCCCATGCCGCGCACCCCGAATTCGACCCAGAACGGCGAGCGCAGGACGTCGCCGTGGCGCAGGTTGGCAAATCGCACGGCGGTGGGCGTGCGCAGGTCGACCGCGGTGCGCTGTGCGGTGCGTTCGGTCCAGCAGCGGCGTTGCAGTGGGTCGTCGGGCAGCGGGTCGGCGTGGCAGCTGAATGCCAGCAGGCCGAGGCCCAGGTGAACGGCTGGCGCCACCGTGCAGCGCCAGCGCCGGGCGACTGATCGATGTGCCGGGGGGGATGGTTGTTGCATGTTGTTCTTGCTCCCGCGCAGGGCCGCGCCCAGGGCGCCTCTGCGGTCGGATCGTAGCGCTGCGGGCTCGCGCGGAAAGCGCGAAAAGCGCCACCGCTGCCGTGCATTTCAGAGCCGGGAGCGAACGCGAAGCTAGGTCATCGCGCCGCGCGCATCGACAGCCCACAGCGCCTCGACCCGGCCGTGCGCCAGGCCACCGCGCACCACCACGTAGTGGTCATGCAGGTTCACGGTCGGGTCGCAATGGCCGGGAATCAGCCAGACGGTGTCGCCCAATTCCGGCAGCACATCCCCGCGCGGGCGCAACGTGCCGTGCTCGTCGCTGCAGCCGGCGAACGCCAGGTCGCGGCCCCAGACGGCGGGCGGCCCGGAGTCGACCGCGTAGGCCTTGTGCCCGGCGTCGATGACGGCGTGCGAATTGCCCCGGCTCATCACCTGGCTCTTGATGAACAGCGCGTGTTCGAACGCCGGTGCGCCAGGCGACGCCTGGTTGTCGGCGTAATCGCGGTCCATGAACAGGTAGCTGCCGGCCTGCAGTTCGCCGTAGACGCCGCTGGCGGCCTCGTGCACGAAGCTGCCTGTGCCCGCACCCGTGATCAGCGGGCAGGCCAGGCCGAGCGAGGTGACGCTGGCCTGCGCGCTGCGCGCCAGGGTCACGGCATGCCGGATCGCCGCGGCACGATCGTCCGCGCTGCGCAGGTGCTGGGCGCTGCCGTGGTAGGCCTGCAATCCGGCGAACTTCAAGCCGGCCGCCACCACCTGGTGCGCCAGCGCGCCGGCGGCAGTGGCCGGAACGCCGCAGCGCCCCTGGCCGACGTCGACCTCGACGAACACGTCGGCCTGGCTGCCCGCGGTTCGCAGCGCGAGGGCAAGCTGCTGCACACCAAGCGCCGAGTCGACCGCAACGCTGATCCGGATGCGCCGCGCCAGCTCGGCCAGCCGGGCGAGCTTGTGCGGCGCAATCACTTCGTTGCTGATGTAGATGTCCGTCACGCCCTGGTCGGCGAGGCACACCGCCTCGCCGACTTTCTGCACACACACACCGACCGCTACGGCGTCGACTTGCAGCCGCGCGATGGTCGCACTCTTGTGCATCTTCGCGTGGGGGCGCAGGCGCACCTGGTGATCGCGCGCGAACGCGGCCATGCGCTGCAGGTTGCGCTGCATTGCATCGAGGTCGATCACGAGCGCAGGCGTGTCGATCGCGTCGACCGGGTCGGCAGCGCGAATGCTCATGGCACGGTTCCTTGCTCGGCGGCGGTTTGGGCATCGCTCGATTCGTCGAGCGAGCTGTCTTCCAGGTGGCAGGTGTCGCTCCAGCCGATCAGCGTGAAGCCTTGTTCGGTGTAGAGCAGCCGGTTGATGCTGGCGTTGCCGAGCTCCCAGGAGCGGGGTGCCTGCAGGTCGACGCGGGTGGCGGCGCGATACAGGCAGTCCAACACACCGCCATGCGCGACCACGGCGATGGTCTGGCCCGGGTGCGCCGCAGCGATGCGGGACACCGTCTGCACGCAGCGCGCATAGAAATCGCGCAGCACTTCGCCGCCCGCAGGCCCGAAATCGGGTTCGCGCCGGCGCCAGCGTTCACTTTGTTCCGGCCAGCGAATTTCCACGTCGCGATAGAGCAGGCCTTCGTATTCACCGAAATGGCGTTCGCGCAGGCCGGCGTCGCTGACGATCGTGCAGCTGCACGCTGCGGCCAGGGCCTGCGCCGTCTGCAAGGCGCGCGACAGATCGCTGGCGTAGACCGCATCGATGCAGTCGCCTGCCAGCGCGAGCGCGAGCCGGTGCGCCTGCCGGCGGCCGGTGTCATTGAGCGGAATGTCGAGCTGGCCCTGGATGCGCGCACCCAGGTTCCAGGCCGTTTCGCCGTGGCGGATGGCGAGGATACGGGTGGCCTGAGCGTCGGTGGCGGCGGATTCGGGCGGCACGGGCATCGTCAGGTCTCAAACGCCCCAGACGACGGGCTCGCCGGCGCCGTGGGCGCGTTTGAGCATCTCCACCAGCGGCCAGACGCGCTGGCGCAGGCTGACCCGATCGGCACCGGGGGTCACCCCGGCCGGCGCCGATGCGTCGTCGGCCGGCTCGTGCTGCGCTTCGCTCTGCACCACCGCGGCCTGCAGCGCGGCGATCGCCGCCGGCATGTCGGCCACCGCGATGATGCCCTGCGCCGCAGGCTCCTTGCCGATGATGCGCATCACCTGGTCGCCGTTCGCGCCGAGCATGATCACATCGCCGGTCGCCTTGGACTTGAACTTGTAGAGCATGGCGGGAGTCGCGCGACGCGACCGATCGGAAACAGGACCCCGATTGTGCCGTGCTCCGGCGCGCTCGCTTCAGCCGCTCCCGCGGCTCAAGCCGCGTCAGCCGGGTAGGCCGGCTCGAAGTAGTACACCACGCGTTGGCGCGGCGCGAGGTAGTGCAGTGTCGGCAGCGGCAGTTGCTCGGGCTTCACGCCGCGCCGAATGCCCAGGCCGGGTTGTTCGCCGAGGTCGACGATCAGCGCAGCCTCGCGGGCCACCTTGGCGTCGTGCACGAGCACGCGTGGCTTGAGCGGCCGCGCCGAATCGACCGACACCACCACGGCGAAGCGGTCGTCGGTGAGTTGCACCGTCGAACCAGCCGGGTAGACGCCCATCATCTTGATGAAGGTGCCCAGCAAGGCCGGGTCGAAACGCTTCTTGGCGTGCGTGAACATCGTCGCCAGCGCTTCGTGCGGCGTGATCGCGTGATTCGAGAGCTGTGGGTTGCACAAGGTGTCGTAGGCGTTCACCATCGAGACGATGCGCGCGGCGTCGCTCATGCGCTCCGAGCCCAGCTTGAGCGGAAAGCCGCTGCCGTCGGCCATTTCGTGGTGTTGCGCGATCACCTGCATCACGCTGGCGCGCAGCCCCATCTTCTGGCCCCGCACCAGACCCAGCACGATGTGCTCCTGGTAGGCCTTCAATTCGGCCGGAGTGAATCGCTCGTCCGGATAGTGCAGCCGCTCGGGCAGGTCGATCTTGCCGATGTCGTGCAGCAACGCGCCCACGCCGAGGTCGAGCAAGTCGGTGTCCGAGAGGCCGAAATTGCGCCCCAGCAGCATCGACAGAATGCTCACGTTCAGGGTGTGGGTGGCGGCTTTGCCGCCCGCCGTGTCGCGCAACAGCCGGATGCACAGGTCCGGCTCGACCAGCATCTTGTCGAGCAGATCGTTCGACAGCGCCTCGAGCTGCACCTTGGCGTCCTGGGGGTCGCTGGCGATCACCGACGTCGCCTGTTTGAAGGCAGACGCGGCCTCGTTGAACTGGCGTTCGCAGTGGACCAGCGCGGCGCGTTGCCGGCTCAGGCGCTGGGCCTGCAGCTCGGCTTCGCTCGCGGGTGCCGCCGTCGGGTCCACGCCGAGCAATTCCTCCAGCGACTGCCGGGGCTTCGAAGCGACTGGCGCAGCTTCGGCCGCCGGGTTGGCCGCTGCGGTTTTCGCCGGGGGCACAACTTCCGCGCCCGCCGCCGGGGTCGGTGTCACCGAAGGTGGCGCTGGTTGCGCTGACGAGGGCGTGCCGGTCAGGGCAACGCCGGCCGGTTCGGGCTCACTCAAACGCGGGTCCCAGCGCACCTGCGTGACGCCCAGCGCGCGCAGCGTGGCCAGCTGGTCAGGCGTGCTGATCTTGAAATTGCTGAGCGGAAACGGGTGCGCCATCCAGCCCCCGTCGAGCCGAACGAACATGCCGATCCGAAGCGCCTGGACGTCGATCAGTTGGTCGGCACGGGTGTCGGTGGTCATCGTTGCGGGCTCGCTGGCAGATCGCCGGGCTGGTTGCGCGTTCTATCGGCCGTTGGTGCGCGGTCTTGAGGGGGCGCACTGCACCTTTTTGCACAAGTGTTGCACCGGGACGTGACGGCGCCGTGACCGGGTTCACGCAAGGCGCGCGGCGGCGTGACTTACGGCGCGATCCGCAAACAGCGCGCGCTGTGCCGTGCATCGAGCTCGACCACCGGCGGCATCGCCGCGCGGCAGGCATCGATGACGAGTTCGCAGCGGTCGGCGAACGGGCAGCCTGCGGGCAGGTCGGCCAGCTCGGGCACGCGCCCTGGAATGGTGGCCAGCCGCTGGCCGCGCGATTGGCCCAGGCGTGGCCGCGCGCCGAACAGGCCGCGGGTGTACGGGTGGGCGAGGCGCTCGAAGACCGCCCGCGTCGGCCCGCTCTCGACCACCGTGCCACCGTACATCACGAGCAGGCGCGCCACACTGCGCGCCATCACGCCCAGGTCATGGCTGATGAGCAGCAGCGCCATGCCACCATCGCGCACCAGTTCGGCCAGCAGGTCGAGGATTTCCGCCTGCGTCGTCACGTCCAGCGCCGTGGTGGGCTCGTCGGCGATCAGCAGGTCGGGCGCGCAGGCCAGCGCCATCGCAAGGCCGACCCGCTGGCGCTGCCCGCCCGAGAGCTGGTGCGCGTGGCTGTCCAGCCGTTGCGCGGCGCCGGGGAGCTGAACACGGTCCAGGAGGCGCAGCGCCTGCGCGCGCGCCGCTGCGCCCGACAACCCCAGGTGCAGGCGCAGCGGTTCGGCCACCTGGGCACCGATCGTGTGCAGCGGGTTGAGGGCCGTCATCGGCTCCTGAAACACCATCGCGATGCGGTTGCCGCGCAGCCGGCTGTAGGCGCTGTCGTCCATCTCCACCAGCTCCTGGCCCTTGAACCGCGCACTGCCGCTCAAGCGCGCGCCGGGAGGCAACAGCCCCATCAGCGCGAGCGCCGTCATCGACTTGCCGCAACCGCTTTCGCCGATCAGGCCCAGTGTTTCGCCGCGTGCCATGCTGAAGCCCAGCCCGCGCAGTGCGTCGGCCGGGCCGCGTGCGGTGGCCAGGCGCACGCGCAGGTCACGCACCTCGAGCAGCGAGCCCGCCGGTGGTGCGCCGATCGGCGCGGCCGGCACGGCGCCGATCGGAGAAGGCCTGGCGGCAGACATCGGCGCGCGTTCCGGTCAGCGCTGGCGCGCAAGGCGCGGGTCGAGCAGGTCGCGCAGGCCATCGCCCATCAGGTTCAGGCCGAGCACGCTCAGCGCAATCGCCGTGCCGGGCCACAAGGCGAGATGCGGCGCCTGGAACAACAGCGTCTGCGCTTCGCCCAGCATGCGGCCCCAGCTCGGTGTGGGCGGCTGGGTGCCCAGGCCGAGGTAGCTCAATGCCGCCTCGGCGAGGATCGCCACTGCGAACTGAATCGTCGCCTGCACGATCAGACCGGCGGCGATGTTGGGCAACACGTGTTCGAAGGTGATGCGCGTCGCGCCTTTGCCGCAGGCGCGTGCTGCGAGCACGAATTCGCGCGCCCAGACGCCGTTCGCGGCGGCCCGCGTGATGCGCGCGAACACCGGGATGTTGAAGATGCCGATCGCCAGCGTCGAGGTCACCAGGCCCGGCCCCTGCAGGGCAGTCAGCATGATCGCGGTGAGCAGGGCCGGAAAGGCGAACGTGAAGTCGGCCAGCCGCATCACCAGCTCTTCGACCCAACCGCGCCGAGCCGCTGCGAGCAGGCCCAGGGCCACGCCGAACGCGATGCCGATGCCCACCGCGATGACGCCCACTGCGATCGACGCGCGCGCGCCCACCAGCAACAGCGACACCACGTCGCGCCCCAGGCTGTCGGTGCCGAGCCAATGTGCGGCGCTGGGCGGCTGCAGCTTGTTGGGAATGTCGAGTTCGGTG
The DNA here is from genome assembly GCA_031396425.1 of Rhizobacter sp. Taxonomy (GTDB): domain Bacteria; phylum Pseudomonadota; class Gammaproteobacteria; order Burkholderiales; family Burkholderiaceae_C; genus JAEMQF01. The sequence goes on from JANNKS010000707.1 coordinate 8,079, forward strand.
GCGGGGTAGGGCGTCCACAGCAGCGACAGCACGGCCAGGCCGACGAACAGCGCCACCAGCGCGCCGCCGAACGCAAAGCTGCGGTGCCGCAGGGCGCGCCGGGTGAAGCTGGTTGCTGGGTTCATGTCAGTTGCTCCACCGCGCTTCGCGCTGCCCGCGACGCACGAAACGAGCCTGCGCTGGGAAGGACCAGCTTGCGCTCCTTGTTCAATGCGGTGCGTTTCATCTTACGTCGCCACCAGCTTGAGACGCGGGTCGATCCAGGCCACCGCGATGTCGACGCAGAAATTGATGACGATCACCATTGCAGCGAGCAGCAACACGATGTTCTGCACCACCAGCAGGTCGCGGTTTGCGATCGCCTGGAACACGAGCCGGCCCAGCCCCGGCAGGGCGAAGACGTTTTCGATCACCACGGTGCCGGTGAGCAGGTTCGCGAACTGCAGTCCCATCACGGTGAGCACCGGCACGGCGGCGTTGCGCAGCACATGACGCCACAACACGGCGCGCTGCGACAAGCCTTTCGCGCGCGCGGTGCGCACGAAGTCCTCGCGCAACACGTCGAGCAAGGCGGAGCGCGTGATGCGCGCCAGAATCGCCGCCTGCACCACCGCCAGCGCCACGGCGGGCAGCAGCAGCGACCGCAGGCCTTCCCACAGGCCGCCGCCGGACTCTTCGGTCCAGCCGGAGAAGCCGCCCGCCGCAAACCATTCGAGTTGGACCGAGAACAGCAGGATCAGCAGGATGGCGAACCAGAAGTTCGGGATCGCGATGCCGAGCTGGCTGGCCGCCATCACGCCGACGTCGCCGATTCGGTTGTGGCGCGCCGCAGCGTACAGCCCCGCCGCCAGTGCCAGCACAGTGGTGAGCGCCATCGCCAGCACTGCCAGCGGCACCGTGACGGCCAGGCGCTCACCCAGCAGCTCGGCAATCGGCGTGTCGTAGGCGACGCTGTTGCCAAGATCGCCGACCAGCACGCCGCGCACCCAGCTTGCATAACGCAGCGGCGCGGGCCGGTCCAGCCCGAGTTTGTGCGACAGCGCCTGCACCGCTTCGGGTGTGGCCGATTCACCCAGCATCACCTCGGCGGCGTTGCCGGGCAGCACGTCGAGCACGACGAAGATCAGCACCGACGCGGCGAGCAGCGCCGCGATCAGGCCGATCAATCGTTTCAGGAAGAAGAGGGCGATGGGAGGACTCGACAATGAAATCGCTTCGCCTATGATGGCTCAAAATGTCGGTCGCCCGGCGCGAAACGATGCGCGAGGGTGGCGGCCACCAGGCCCGCTGGACCGACCTGTCTGTGAGCGACCTGTCTGTGAGCGACCCATCCGCAAAGGCCCCCATGCACAGCGACATTCCCTTCGACCCGCGCGAACTCTTCATTGGCGGCGCGTGGCGCAGCGCCGAGCGCGGCGAGACCCTTGCGCTCGAAAACCCTTCCGACGCCAGCGGCCTGGGCGAAATCGCCCGCGGCCGGTTTGCCGACGTGGAAGCGGCGGTCGCCGCGGCGCAGGCCGCGCTCGACGGCGAATGGGGCCGCACCAGCCACGCCCAGCGCGGCAGGTTGCTCAGTGCGCTCGGGCGCAAGGTGCTCGAGCAGGTGGACATGCTCGCGCGGCTCGAGGCGCTGGACGTCGGCAAGCCGCTCCAGCAGGGCCGCTCCGACGCGCTTGCGCT
>JANNKS010000721.1:0-14705 GCA_031396425.1 Rhizobacter sp.
CCCCGCCGCTTATCGCCCCGGGGGGGGCTGCGGGGGGGGGGGGGGGGGGGGGCGGCGTTGCATCGGCCGCACCCCCGCCCCCACCGCCGCAGCCGGCGGCGAGCAGGCCGACGCTGGCCATCAGTGCCGACAGGCGGCGCAGGTGGCGATGAGGGATGTTCGAAGTCGAGGCTGTTGCCATGATGTCCTCCTTGAGCCTTGACAAGCACGGGTGCCGTGTCGGGCACCGGCGGCGCGAGACCTTCGCAACCTGTTGGGGAGGATCGTCGGCGAGCGTTAGGAGATCGCTAGCGGTCTGCCGGAAATGGCCAGCAGGGCGTCAATGGCCGAGCGCAAGCGCCACGGCGTCGGCCAGCGCGAGGCGTTCGCCGCGCGCCCACAGCGCCGCCACCTGCACTGGACCCAGTTGCACTTCGGCCAGGCGCCGCACCCGCCGCATGTAGCGCCGGTCTGCGGCAGTCAGGGGCGCGAAATCCTGTTCCCAGGCACAGGCGCTGAACGCCATCAGTTGCGCGGCCGCTTCTGCACGGTGACAGCGCGCCAGCGGCTTGGCCAGGTTCCACACCGCGTAGACCTGCATGTAGCGTGAGTACTGGCGCGTCGCCAGGCCGAGTTGCGCCCGGCAATGCTGCACCGCCGCTTCCCAGCGGTGCGCCTTGGCGCAGACCACCGCCATGTTGTTGTAGGCGTCGGTCAGCAACACGGGGTCGTCGAGTTCGAGCGCGGCAGCGGCGACCCGGGCATGAATTTCGAACGCCGCGTCGTAGCGTCCCTCGACCTGCTCGCACAGGCCCTGACCAAGCCGCACCTCCCAGGCGCGCCGCGTTTCGCCCAGGGTTTCGAACAGTGTCAGCGCTTCGGCGTAGCACGGTGTGGCACCGGCCGCGTCGGCGGAGCCGAGCACCCGGATCTCGCCAAGCAGGTTGAGCAAGGCGGCGCGGGTGCTTGCGTCGCCGCTCGCGGCCGTGAGTGCAAGCGCCGAGCGCACCTCGTCGACCAACGCGGGCCCTCGATGCACACCTTCCATCCAGCGCAGTTTGAGCTGCACCGCCAGCGCCTGCGCGCGCAGCGTCGGATCGTCCCCCGCGGTCGCGACCACCTCGTCGGCCAGGGCCTTGGCCAGTTCGGCCTCTCCGGCCTGGTACAGGCAGCGGGCGAACAGGCAGCGGGCCGCGTGAACCTCGGGCGCGGCCGCAGGGTTCGGCGCGCTCGCCTGCTGCAGCGCGTCGCGCCACAGCTGGCGCACTTCGGGCGCGACGCCGCGGCGCTCCCAGTGCGACTCGGCGGCGAGCGCCAGCAGCAGGGCCGACCGGGGCAGCCGGTCCTCGAGCGCGCTGCGCATCGCCTGCAGCAGGTTGGGCGCTTCGGCAGCCGGCAACGCGGAGTGGCTCGCGCGCAGCAAACCGAGACACCAGGCGCGGTGCTGCTCGCGCAGCGCGTCGCGCTGCAACCGGTCGAGGCGGCCGGCAACGAACTCCCGCACCATCTCGAACAGGTGGTAGCGCAGCGCGCCATCCGCGCCGACTTCAGCGCGCACCAGCGAATCGGCCACCAGCTTGCCGAGCATGTCGTGGGCGTCGTTGCGCGCCCAGACGGCGCCGGCAGCAGCCGCCACCCAACCTTCGCGAAACACCGACAGCGCCGCCAGACAGGTGCGTTCGTCGTCATTGAGAAGCTGCCAGCTCCAGTCGATCGCGGCGTCCAGCGAGGCATGGCGCGGCGCGCGGGTGGCGCGCGCACCCTTGCGTGCGAGCAGCGCGAAACGCTGCGACATCTGGGCCCGCATGTCGGCCACCGAGAGCGCATGCGCGCGCGACGCCGCAAGTTCGATCGCAAGCGGCACGCCCTCGAGTTCGCGGCATAGCGCCACCAGCTCGACGTGGTTCGCTGCACTGAGCGCGAAACCCGGCCGAACGCCCTGCGCGCGATCGACGAACAGCGCCACGCTGGGGTTCGCCGCGCTGGCCACCAGATCGTCTTCGGCGGCAGGCAACGGCAGCGGCGCCACCTCGAACAGCCGCTCGCCGTCGAGGTCGAGCGCGCGGCGCGAGCTGACCAGCACGCGCAATTCGGGCAGGCGTTGCAGCAAGCGCTCCAGAAAATCCGGACCCCCGTGCCCGACCAGCTGCTCGAAGTTGTCGAGCACGAGCAGCGCCGGCCGCCCTTCGAGCAGCAGCGTGAGCTGCTCCCACGCGTCCCCCGCAGCGTCGGGCAGTTGCACCGCAGCTCGCAGCCTTGCGGCCAATTCATCGGCGCGGCTGCATTCGGCCAGCGCCACGAACGCCACCACCTCGAAGCGCTCGCGCACCCGCTGCGCCACTTCCGCGGCCAGGCGCGTCTTGCCGGTGCCGCCCGCACCTTGCAGCGTGATCAGGCGCTCGGTGAGCAGCATGCGCTCGAGCAACGCGCACTGCGGCTCACGGCCGAAAAAACGCGCGACGAAGGCGGGCAACAGCTCCTTGCGGTCGGGCCGCGTGGTCTGCGTGGCCTGCATGCGCAGGCCTGCGCCGGCCGGAACGGCGACCGGGTCGCCCAGGTCTTCGGCCAGGCAGGCCAGCCGATTGCGCTCTTCGAGGATCCATTCGTCATAGTGGCCGGGCAGCAGCTCACCGGCGTACAACGCGAGTGCGCCCGCGGCGTCACGCCGGCCGACACACGCCTCGAACTCGGCCACGTCGCAATGGAAGGCCACCGGGTTGAGCCGCACCGTGTTGCGATCGGCGAGCAGCACATCGGTCAGCCCGGGCGGCTCGAGCGAGCGGCGCAACGTCGCCAGCGCCTGGCGCAAACGGTTGCGGCCGGTGTCGAGGTCGGCGTCGGGCCAGAGCAGGTCGATCAGCTCTTCGCGGCTGTGGCTGCGGCGCGGAAACATCGCCAGGCGGGCGAGCAGCGCGGAGATCTTGCGGCTGCCGAACCGGGTGAGCTCGAGGTCGCCGCAGCTCGCGCGCAGCCGGCCGAGCAGCTCGATGCGCCAGCTCGCCGCGGTGTTCGACGGGTTCGGTTCGCGCTTCACCTCGCGAATTGGACCATCCCGGGTGGGCGGCCCACCCCCGCGAACCGGGGGTGGGAGATCAGCGCACGATCTTGTCGACGTTCTCGGCGCGGTTCAGCCCTTTCGCCTCGGCGAGGCCTTGCACGTCGCGGAAGATCGTCCCGCTCAGGTCGGCTTCACTGAAGTCTGCGCCGCTGATGTCGGCTCCAGTGAGGTCGGCGCCGCCGAGCTTGACGCGAAAGAAGTTGGTGCCGCGCAGGTTGCTTCCCCTCAGGTCGCTGAACGCCATCAGCGAGCGGTTGAAGTCGGCTCCCGCCAGGTTGGCGCCGGCCAGCCTGGCGTTGGAGAGATCTGTGCGCATCTGGCCCATGCCCTGGTTCTTGATGTTGACGCCCACCTTCGCCTCGCTGAAGTTCGCGCCGGAGAGGTCGGCGCCGGGAAGGTCGGCGATCATCTTCGCGCCGCTCAGGTTGGCAGAGCGAAAAATGGGCATCTTCTTCACGGTGCCGCCCAGGATCACGACCGACAGCAGGCTGGCACGGCTCAGGTCGGCGCCGGTGAAGTCGGTCCCCATCAACCAGGCGCCGTTCAGATTGGCGCCTTGCAACGCGGCGCCGCGAAAGTCGGCCAGTACCAGTTTCGCTCCGAAAAAGCTGACGCCGTTCAACCGGGCCTGCCGGAAATCGAGCCCACTCAGGTCGAGATCGGAGAGGTCCTTGCCGCTGAAGTCGGCGGGCGCGGATGCGGAGGCCTTGAGCAGCAACGCACGCACCTGCTCGACCGAAAAATCGGCCGCCACCGCGGGGCCGGCCCCAAACGCGGCGCCCAGCAGCGCCAATGCGGCGGCGCGGACCAACGATGGGCGAGGTTTCATGCAAGCTCCTTCACGATGACTCGAACACCGACAGCATCAGCCCGCCGCCCAGCGGCCCGCGGCCGGTAGAGCGAGCGGCTGCGCTTCGCCCAACGCGGACTGCAGCGTCGCGTCCGCCTGCACCGTGTCGATGCCTTGCTCGACGTACCACTGCGGGCTGTAGTAGCTGTGGGCGTAGCGCTCGCCGCTGTCGCACAGGATCGTGACGATCGAGCCGCTTTCGCCGGCCGCCTGCAGGCGCTGCGCGGCTTCGAGCACGCCGATGAAATTGGTGCCGGTCGAGCCACCGACGCGCCGGCCGAGTTGGGCGCTGACCCAGCGCATCGCCGCCAGGCTCAGTGCATCGGGCACCTTCAGCATGGCGTCGATGCAGCCCGGGATGAAGCTGGCCTCGACGCGCGGCCGGCCGATGCCTTCGATGCACGAGCCTCGCTCCAGGCTGAGCTCGAAGTCCGGCGCACCGGCAACGGCGCTGCGATAGAAGTCAAAGAAGACCGAATGCTGCGGGTCGGCGCACAGCACCCGGGTCGGATATTGCCCGTAGCGCACAAAGCGCCCGAGCGTGGCGCTCGTGCCCCCGGTGCCGGGGCCACAGACGATCCACGCCGGCACCGGATGCCTCTCCTGGCCCATCTGCTTGAAGATCGATTCGGCGATGTTGTTATTGGCGCGCCAGTCGGTGGCGCGTTCGGCATGGGTGAACTGGTCCATGAAGTGGCCACCCGCAGCGCTGGCCAGGCGCTGCGACTCGGCACGGATCGCGTTGGCGTGTGCCACCAGGTGGCAGCGCCCGCCATAGAACTCGATCGCCGCGATCTTTTCGGGCGACGTGTTGCGCGGCATCACGGCCAGGAAGGGCAGGCCGAGCAGGCGCGCGAAGTAGGCCTCCGACACGGCGGTGGAGCCGCTCGACGCTTCCACCACGGTGCTGCCTTGGTGCAGCCAGCCGTTTGCCAGCGCATACAGGAACAGCGAACGCGCGAGGCGATGTTTCAAGCTGCCGGTGGGGTGGCTCGATTCGTCCTTGAGGTAGACATCGATGCCCGGAAAAGCCGGCAGCGGCAGCGGAATCAGGTGGGTGTCGGCCGAGCGGTTGAAGTCGGCGGCGATGCTGTGGATGGCCTGCGCCACCCAGGCGCGCTGGGGCATGGGGTGGGTCTCGCGGATGGCGTGCGGGTGATTCGTGCGTTGACCCGCCTTGACGCTGCCCGGCTTGGGCGGGCACCGGGCAAGGCGGTGTTCGGGGTGGTGTTCAGGGCGGCCCAGCCTACCACCAGCGCAGCATGGCGGGGGCACGGATCGTCTGCGCAGACAACGGGTTCGGGGCCTGCACAATCCGGCTCGATCAACCCCCGGCTCAACGAACCCGGCCCACGCCGCCGGGCACTTTGGAAACGCCTCATGGACACACCCCGATTGCGTGTTGGTCAGGCGATCACGCCTGATCAGTTCGAACAGCTCTCTGACGCACAGCTGGCTCGCCTCGTACCCAAGGCGTACCGCGAGTTCTTTCCCGGCAAGGAGGATTGCGCCGACGGCCACTTCTATCTGCACGATGGCACCGCGTGGTGCTTCTTCAAGGGCGACCTGCTCGACGGTTGAGGGGGCAGCGGCTGCTTTGCGCAGCGTGCAACACCGGTCAGAAGATGTCGGGTTCGCCGACCGGCGCACCGAACGCGGTTTCGAGGAAGTCGAAGTCGCAGCCCTGGTCGGCCTGCAGGATGTGGCGCGAGAACATCCAGCCGTAGCCGCGCTCGAAGCGTTTCGGCGGCGCCACCCAGGCGGCTCGGCGGCGCGCCAGTTCGGTGTCGCTCACCTCGAGATGGATGCGCCGCGCCGGCACGTCGACGCTGATCAGGTCGCCGGTCCGCACCAGCGCCAGTGGCCCGCCCACATAGGCCTCGGGTGCGCAATGCAGCATGCAGGCCCCATAGCTGGTGCCGCTCATGCGCGCATCGGACAGGCGCAGCATGTCCTTCACACCGGCTTTCACGAGCTTGACTGGAATCGGCAGCATGCCCCACTCGGGCATGCCCGGGCCACCCTGCGGGCCGGCATAACGCAGCACCAGGATGTGATTCGCGCTGACGTCGAGATCGGGGTCGTCGGCCGCCTGCTTGAGCGACGGATAGTCGTCGAACACCAGCGCCGGGCCGGTGTGGCGCAGCAGGTGCGGCGCGCAGGCGCTCGGTTTGATCACGCAGCCGTCGGGGGCCAGGTTGCCGCGCAGCACCGCGAGCGCACCTTCAGCGTAGATCGGCTTGTCCAGCGGCCGGATCACATCGTCGTTGTAGACCTCGGCGCCGGCCAGGTTCTCGCGCAGCGTTCGCCCGTTGACGCTGCGCGCGTCGAGGTCAAGATGGCCCTTGAGCCGGCTCATCAGGCCGGGCAGGCCGCCTGCGTAGTAGAAGTCTTCCATCAGATAGGTGCTGCCGCTGGGCCGGATGTTGGCGAGCACCGGCACCTTGCGGCTCGCCGCGTCGAAGGCGTTGAGGTCGATGGCGCACGCCGCGCCGGCGCGGCGCGACATCGCCACCAGGTGGATGATCGCGTTGGTCGAGCAGCCCATCGCCATCGCCACCGTGATGCCGTTCAGAAAGTGGCTGCGCGTCAGCAGCCGCGCGGGCGTCACGTCGTCCCACACCATCTGCACGATGCGCCGGCCGCATTCGGCGCTCATGCGCGGATGGTTCGCGTCGGCCGCGGGAATCGCCGACGCGCCCGGCAGCGCCAGGCCGATCGCCTCGGTGATGCCCATCATCGTCGCGGCGGTGCCCATCGTCATGCAGGTGCCGTGGCTGCGCGCGATGCCCGCTTCAACCTCGGCCCATTGCGCCTCAGTCATGCGGCCGGCACGGCGTTCGTCCCAGTACTTCCACGCGTCCGAGCCGGACCCGAGGCTCTGCCCCTTCCAGTGGCCGCGCAACATCGGCCCGGCAGGCAGGTAGATGCACGGCAACCCGGCGCTGAACGCGCCCATCAGCAGGCCCGGCGTGGTCTTGTCGCAGCCGCCCATCAGCACCGCACCGTCCACCGGATGGCTGCGCAGCAGTTCTTCAGCCTCCATCGCGAGGAAATTGCGGTACAGCATCGTGGTGGGCTTGACGATCGGCTCGGACAGCGAGATGGCCGGCAACTCGAGCGGCAGGCCGCCGGCTTGCAGCACGCCGCGCTTGACGTCCTCGACGCGCTGCTTGAAGTGCGCGTGGCACTGGTTCAGGTCGGACCAGGTGTTGAGGATCGCAATCACCGGCTTGCCGGCCCAGTCTGCAGCGCTGTAGCCCATCTGCATGAAGCGCGAGCGGTGCGACGATGAGCGCAGGTCATCCGGAGCAAACCAGCGCGCACTGCGCAAGGAAGCGGGAACACGGGTCATCGTGGGCTAGATGGTAGCGCCGGCAGCACTGCGTGCCACAGCGGCCGCCTGGCGTGCATCGACGCGTCAGCTGTGCCCGTCCTCGGCGGTGCTGCGGCGCTTGCGGGTCGCGGATCGATCTGCGGCCACCCGTGGGGCCACCCATGCGATCACGCGTTTGACCTTCCCGCTGCGACCATGTTCGGGCGGGACGCCCAAGGCCTCGACCACACGCACCGCACCCAGGCCCTGCTCGCGCAGGCACGCCAGCAAGACGAGCCGGCCACGTTTGAGCGCGGCAGCGCCGTCCGCGCCGACCTGGCCCACGCGCAGTTCGAGCGTGCGGGCGTCACGCTGGCAGACCTGGAAATCGATCAGCCCCGCGCCGACTTCGAGTGCCGTGGTCAATGCCAACGGCAGCAGCGTGACGATGCGTTGACCCTCACCGCTCAGGCGCAGCACGTCGTCGCATCGACCCTCGACGCTGATGACGGGGAAGGGCGAGCCGCACCCGCAGGCCTGGGCATCGAAACTCACCTGATCGCCCAGGTCGTAGCGGATCAGGGGCTGCACATGGTAGGCCAGGTTCGTCAGCAAGGTGGTGTGGCAGGGCTCGCCGTCCGGCACCGGCCGATGTTCGCTGTCGACCGGCTCGAGGATGACCCAGTCGCTGTTCACGTGCAGCCGACCGTGGGCGCATTCCCAGGCGATGCTGAGGAACTCCGACGCGCCATAGTTGTTGCGCACCGCGCAGCCCAACGCGCTTTCCACATCGGCGCGCACCGCGGCGGTGAGCGTTTCCCCGCCGGTCCAGCATTCGCGCGGCCGCGCCCGCAGCTCGCCGCACTTCGCCTGATCGGCAAGCAGTGCAGCCGCGGTCGGGTAAGTGGCGATGATGGTCGGCGCGAACGCATTGAGCTGCTCGACCAATGCGTGGGTCGGCTGCAGGATCGAGAAGCTGCGAAGCGACGGGCTCAGCCATGGGCAGCGACGGCGCAGCCGCTGCACCGAGACCTGGCTGGCGAAATGACCTTCGGTTGCGCCGATGAAGGCGAGCCGCTCGCCGAGGAACAAGGGGTCGAACAGGCGCTGCCACGGCCGCGGCGCGTGCGGCCGCACGGATTCGAGCGCGTCGTAGACCGCCAGTGCCTGTTCGTCCAGCACGAACACGCCGGTTTCGCCGCTGCTGCCCGAGCTTTCCCAGATCGCGTAGCGGCCCAGGTAGGGTTCACCAATGCGCGCCGGGTCGCGCGTGAATTCGCGCAACGCTTCGAGTTCGAGCCGCGGGTCAGTGACCCAGTCGCTGAAATGATGCATCAGCTCGGCCTTGCACGTCGATGGCCAGCGTGCCAGCGGCGTCTGTTCCGCCGACCGGCCGCGCAGAACCTTGCGATACCAGCTCGACTGTTGGCTCGCCACCTCGAGCAGCCGGCTCAGGCGTGTGGCCTGGCGCGTGGCGATCTCACCCGGCGCCAGGCGCATTGCGGTCATCACGTCCAGCTGCACGGCGCCCGACTGCAGCCATGGGGCCGCCGCGGGCGTGTTCATCGTCCGCCAGCGCGCCGGGTGGGTTTGCTCACCCACAGGTGCGAACCCGCTGCGTCAGGCCGCCGCATCGCGGTCGGTTTCAACAGCATCGGCGGGCATCGGCATCAGTGGCATCTTGACGATCGTCACCGGCACCGCCGCGGCATGCAGCACTTCGTGCGACACCGACCCCAGCATCGCACGCCGCAGCTGGCCCATGCCGCGCGCGCCCATGATCACCGCGTCGCAACCATAGCGCTCGACGATCTCGACAAGCGTGTGCGCCGGGTCACCGGAAGCGATTTCGCGCTCGAACTCGATCCCGGCCGCGCTCAGCAGCGCCTCGCCAGCCTGGAGTGAATGCGCGCCGGCGGCACCGCTGACGCGTTCCAGCACCTCGGCGTCGGGAGCGAGCACCATCTCGTACAGATAGGTGGGCTCCTGCACATTGGCAAGCACGAATTCGGCGCGCAAGCCATCGCGCACCAAGCGCAGCGCATGACGCACGGCTTCGAGCGAGGGCTCGGACCCGTCCAGGGGCAGCAGGATTTTCATGGTGTCTGTGGGCCTTCCCAAAGTCTCAGGTGCAGCGTAGGCGCGTTTCGACGTTGCCGATTGTGCTGGGTCAAGCGCGGCGCATTGGCCGGCGCGGCAGCGCCGACCCGTATCATGAACCGACTTGCGCCGCATTCGGTGCGAACGGCTGGGCACTCGTCAAATTGCCGGTGCCGATTGCGCGCACCATCGGTGGCAGATTCATGAGCATTCGAAATCTCGATTCCCTGTTCGAACCGGCGTCCGTCGCCGTGATCGGTGCTTCGCCTCGCCCTGCGAGCGTTGGCGCCACCGTCTGGCGCAACCTGCGGCAAGGTGGATTTGCCGGCCCGCGGATGGCGGTCAACCCGAAACATGCACAACTCGACGGCGAGCCGGTTTACGCCAACGTGCAGGCTCTGCCCAGCGCACCTGAACTCGCGGTGATCTGCACACCGCCAGGCACGGTGGCGGGGTTGATCGAACAACTCGGCGCGTTCGGCACGCGCGCGGCGATCGTGCTCACCGCCGGCCTGAGCGCCGAACAGCGCCAGGCGATGCTGGACGCCGCCCGGCCGAACCTGCTGCGCATCCTCGGTCCCAACTGCATCGGCATGCTGTCCCCGCACGGCGGGCTGAACGCGAGCTTTGCCCACACCGGCACCCTGCCCGGCGCGCTTGCCTTCGTGTCGCAATCGGGCGCGCTGGTCACGGCCATGCTCGACTGGGCCGGCAGCCGCGGCATCGGCTTTTCGCATTTCGTGTCACTGGGCGAACACGCCGACGTGGACTTCGCCGACATGCTCGACTTTCTCGCCAGCGATGCCAAGACGCGCGCCATCCTGCTCTACATCGAGTCGGTCTCGAACGCGCGCAAGTTCATGTCGGCGGCGCGCGCGGCAGCGCGCAACAAACCGGTGATCGTCGTGAAGGCCGGGCGCTCGCAACAGGGCCAGCGTGCGGCGGCGTCGCACACCGGCGCGCTGGCCGGCTCCGACGTGGTCTTCGACGCGGCCATCCGGCGCGCCGGCATGCTGCGCGTGGACACCCTGTCGGAGCTGTTCATGGCCGCCGAGACGCTGACGCGATTTCGCGGCAACACCGCAGCGCAACTCACCATCCTGACCAATGGGGGCGGCGCCGGTGTGATGGCCGCCGATGCGGCAGCCGCCTGCGGTGTGGAGCTGGCGGAGCTGGACGCGAACACGCTGGCGCAGCTGAACGCGGTGTTGCCGGCGAATTGGTCGCACGGCAACCCGGTGGACATCATTGGCGACGCTCCGGCGTCACGCTATGCGCAGGCATTGGCAGCGCTCGACAGCGGCGCCGCAGGTGCCGCGGTGCTGTTCATCCATTCGCCGACGGCGATCGTCGCCAGCACCGAGATCGCGCAGGCGTTGCTGCCACTGGCCAGCCGCACGCCCTCACGCCTGCTGAGCTGCTGGTTGGGGGACGCCGCCGTGGCCGAGGCACGGCGCAGTTTTCAGGCGGCGGGCATTGCCACCTACGCCACTCCGGAAGACGCGGTGCGGGCGTTTTCACTGCTGCTCACCTACCGCCAGAACCAGGCCCAGTTGCTGGAGACACCCGCATCGCCCATTTCGCCAGGGCGCGCCGAAGCAGATCTGGCGTCGGTGCGTGGCCAAGTTCGGGAGGTGCTTGCCAGCGGCCGGACCCTGCTCAACGAGTCCGAAGCGAAGGCCGTGCTGGCTGCCTGCGGCGTGCCGGTGGTGGCGACGCGCCGCACCAGCCCGGCGATCGCGGATGCGCTTCGGGCAGCGCGCGACATCGGCTATCCGGTGGCGCTGAAAATACTTTCGCCTGACATCAACCACAAGAGCGACGTCGGCGGTGTGATGCTGGACCTGCTCAACGACGCCGAGCTGCGCGAGGCGGCGCGTGCCATGCTGGAACGGGTGCGCAGCGCGCAACCCGACGCGCGCATCGAAGGTTTCACGGTGCAGGCGATGGTGCGCCGCGCCCACGCCCAGGAGCTGATCGTCGGCGCCAGCGTCGACAGCGTGTTTGGGCCGGTGATCCTGTTCGGGCAGGGCGGCACCGCGGTGGAGGTGGTGGCGGATCGGGCGGTCGCCTTGCCGCCGCTGAACAGCACCCTGGCCAGCGCGCTGATCGCACGCACCCGCATATCGAAGCTGCTGGCCGGCTGGCGCGACACGCCGGCCGTCGACCCCGCTGCGTTGAACGCCGTGCTGGTCGCAGTGTCGCAATTGCTCGCCGACGTGCCGGAGATTGCCGAGCTCGACATCAACCCGCTGATCGTCAATTTCGAAGGCGCGCTGGCGCTCGATGCCCGGATTCGGGTCAGCGCACAAGGGCCCGGCGGCGCGCACCACTTTGCGATCCGGCCCTATCCCGCGCACCTGAGCGAATCGCTGCAGTGGCGCGGGCGAACGCTGACCTTGCGGCCGATTCGCCCGGAAGACGAAGCGCAACACCTCGAGTTCCTCACCCACCTCGACCCTGAGGACGTGCGCCTGCGGGTGTTCTACAGCCGGCGCAGCATCGAGCACACAGAGCTGGCGCGCCTGACACAGATCGACTACGAACGCGAAATCGCGTTCCTTGCAGTCGCGACCGGGCCCGACGGTCTGGAACAGACGCTGGGCGTGGTGCGCGCGGTCGCGAACCCGGACAACACTGCGGCCGAATTCGGCATCGTGGTGCGCTCCGAGCTCAAGGGCGAAGGCCTGGGTGAACTGCTGATGCGCAAGCTGATCCGCTATCAACGGGAACGCGGGACTCAGCACCTGGTGGCGACGGTGTTGCGCGAGAACCAGCGCATGCTCGACCTGGCGCTCGTGTTGGGTTTCACCAAACAGCCCGCGAACCACGCCGACGGCACGGTCGAGATGGTGCTTGATTTAAACCCCGAATCGGCCGCCCCGGCCGGGTGATGCTGGAGCCGCACGCCACTGGCGGGCTGGCAAGCGTGGTACACCTCGGCCATGGGCGACCCCAACCAACTCGAGATTCCACCGTCGTTCCTGGCGCTGTTCCTGTTGCCAGGGAAGGTCAAGCCAACCCAGTCACGCGCGTTCATCACCGACCGCTACGAACTGTGCGAAGACCTGGCGAGTCATCTCTGCGAATACGCCCGCGCGCAGCACTTTGACCTCGGCATCTCCGAGGACGAGGTTCTGCGGCGTTGCCACCTGGGCCTGCTGCAGGAATCGTCCGGTTTGGGCGAGGCGGAAGCGACCTGGGTGGTGCGCCGCCTTGCCGAACTTGAAGACTGGGAATGGCACGACCCACCCACCCTTGGTTGAGCGCGCGAGTGGATGCGGGCACGACGCGCACGGCGCTGTGGTCACGACGCATCGCAGTTTGCAGGGCTCGGGTCGGGTCGGCGATTGGCCTGCAATGAATTGCCGTTCGCCCAGCCTGGGTCCTGCCGAAAACCCGCTTGCCGCTTCCTGCAAAATGCGCACACTCGACAAACCGCGGCGGCGAACGCTGCGGGCATCCCGGATGCGCCCCGGCTCGGCGGCGACATCGGATGCTCACCACCGGAGAACACACCCATGACATCAATCCTCCCTGCCGCGCTCGCGGCCAGCTTGGCATTCGCCGCCTTCGGCGCCCTGGCGCAGACCAGCGCGCCGATCAAAGTGGGGTTGATGCTGCCCGCCACTGGCACCTTCGCGGCGCTGGGCGACGCGATCGAGAAGGGCTTCAAGCTCTATGTGCAGGAGCAGGGCGGCAAACTCGGCGGCCGCGAGATTCAATATTTCAAGGTCGACGACGAGTCCGACCCGTCCAAAGCCACCGACAACGTCAACAAGCTGATCAAGCGCGACAGTGTCGACGTGCTCGTCGGCACCGTGCACTCCGGCGTCGCGCTGGGCATGGCCAAGGCCGCGCGCGACAACAACACCTTGCTGATCGTTCCGAATGCGGGTGCAGGCGACATCACCGGGCCGATGTGCGCGCCCAACATCGTGCGCAGTTCATTCTCGAACTGGCAGCCTGCCTACGCGATGGGAGTGGTGGCGGCGCAAAAGGGCGTGAAGCGCGCGATGACGATCACCTGGAACTACGCCGCCGGAACGGAAACGGCCAAGGGTTTCACCGAAGGACTGGAGAAGGGCGGCGGCAAGGTCATCAAGGACTTGACGTTGCCGTTTCCCGGCGTGGAGTTCCAGGCGCTGCTGACCGAGATCGCGGCGCAGCGGCCCGACGCGGTGTACGCGTTCTTTGCCGGTGGCGCTGCCGTCAAATTCGTGCGGGACTATGCGGCAGCGGGTTTGATCAGCACGGTTCCGCTGTATGGCCCGGGTTTCCTGACCGACGGCACGATCGAGGCGCAAGGCGCCGCCGCCCAGGGCCTGCTGACCACGCTGCACTACGCCGACAACCTGGACACGCCGCGCAACAACAGCTTCCGCAAGGCCTATGCGCTGGCCTACAAGGCGAACGCCGACGTGTACGCGGTGCAGGGCTATGACGCAGCGCAGATCCTGGCGGCCGGCCTGAACGCGGTGAAGGGTGACCTGAGCAAGCGTGCGGCGCTGACCAGTGCGATGCGCAAGGTCACGGTCGACAGCCCGCGCGGCAAATTCACCATCTCGGCGGCCGGCAACCCGGTGCAGGACATCTTCCTGCGCGAGGTCAAGGGCAACAACAACGAGTATCGGTCGGTGGCGGTGAAAGCGCTGGCCGACCCGGCGCGCGGCTGCAAAATGTAGCCAGCTTGCAGCCCGGCCGGCCGTCGCGCTGACGCGACGAACCCGCTGGTGCTGGCCGGGTGTCTGCCGCATCGCGCGCTGTGGCTCCAGCGCGGCAACGCCTCAACGCGCTGCCCCTGGCCGCACCTCGTAGCGCACGTTCTTGTCGGCGTCGACAAAACGCAGCGTGTCGCCATCCCACTCGTAGATGGCGGTGAAGCTGTCGATCTGCATCGCGCCGTGCAGCAAGACCACGTCGACCTGGCTGGTCTTCAACTGCAGGTTGTAGACGATGTCGCTGATGCGCACGCGCGCGCGCCCGGCACGTCGCCATTCAAGGTCGGCTTCGCCGCAGCTGGGTTCAGCCGCCGGCAGCGTGACGCACAGCTGCGCCGCGTAGCGCCCGGGCTGCGGCGCGGCCGCGGCGCTGGCAGTGGCTCCGAATAGAAGCGCTGCCGAGGCCAAGGCGACGAACTGCCTCCGTGCGCGACCCACCGGAAACCTTGACGCCGGACTACTTGATCAGGCCTTCAGCCTTCATCGCCGCCTGCACCGCCGGGCGAGCGGCCATGCGGGCCTGGAAGGCGCTGAGGTTCTTCATGCCCGAGAGGTCGATGCCGACCATCTTTGTCCAGTTGGCCACGGTGAAGAGATAGGCATCGGCGACGCTGAAGGTATCGCCCATCAGGTAGGCCTTCCCTTCGAGCTGCTGGTCGACCCACTTCAGCTTGTCGGTCG
>JANNKS010000535.1:0-17418 GCA_031396425.1 Rhizobacter sp.
GCGCGGCGCGGCACGGCGCCGCGCTCGCGCCAACGCCGAATGCCGGCGCCGTGGCGCGGATGGTTCAGCAGCCAGGCCTCGAGCGCCGGCCAGCCGCGCCCGCCGGCCCACGCCGCCACCAGCAGGAAAGGCACCGTGGGCAAACCGGGCAGGAAGGCGCCCAGCAGCCCAAGCAGCACGCAGAGCAAGGCGAGCGTGCGCCAGAGCAACTGGGCGAGGGGTCGGGGCAGCATGCCCGGATTCTGCGGCGTGCGGCCGCAGCCCCGCGACCCGCGGTCGAATCAGCGCCCCGAAACCGGGACGCCGCGCCCGCTCAGAGCGCGCCGAGCTTGACTCGACAAAGCGGTGCGCGCCATCCCGATCCCGGACCCGCAGACGATCGATTTCGCCGACACGCATCAGCGCCTTGCTGCGGTAGGGCAGGCCGTTGTCGCGATTCGTTTTCCGCAAGCACGGGCCGTCGATAGGCACAAGATCGGCGTCTACTACTTCTGGCAGATCGCCGAGTGGAACGCGAAAGACGTGGCGCATGCGAACGAGCAGCTCGCCGCGTTCAAGGGCCGCATTTCCCGGGATGAATGGGTGCAGCAGTCGATGCGCCTGGCGCGCAGCCCGGGTGCCGCCCTCAAGCCCGCCGAGGCTTGACCTGAACACCGGCAACGTTACCCACTGACACCCCGGGGTCAGCCGGCGCGGCGGCGACCCGCCGGCGACGCTACAGGATGCCCAGGCGCCTGAACACGTCGCCGAGCAACTCGCCACGCCGCAGGGCGTCGCGCGACTGGTTCTCGCCGGACACCTTCGCCAGAGCCAGCGCGAGCACTTCGGCCTCATGCTGGCGCGGGATCACGACCACGCCATCGCAGTCGCCGAACACGATGTCGCCGGGCCGCACCGCAACGCCGGCGCACTCCACCGGCACGTCGCGTTCAACCATGCGCGCGCGCCCCTTGGTGTCGAGCGGGCCGATGCCGCCGTGAAACATCGGGAAACGCATCTCGCGGATCTGCTTCACGTCACGCACCAGGCCATCGGTGACGCAGCCGCTGGCGCCGCGTGCCATCGTGGCCGTGGACAGCAACTCGCCCCAGGGCGCGATGCGCTCGGTCGGGCCGTTGCAGGCCAGCACGACCACGTCGTTCGGCTTCAGGTCGTCGACCAGCGCGATTTCAACCTCATACGGGTTTTCGCCCGCACGGTGTTCGTAGGCCGGCATGTACAGGCCGGTGCGCGCGCGGCCGATGAGCTGCAGTTGATCGTCCAGGGGGCGCACGAACGGCTTCATCGCCTGGCGCATCAGGCCCAGGCTGTCGAGCACGTCGGAGAGCACCGCGGCATTGAGTGCACGAAATGCAGAGGGGTCGAAGGCAGGCATGGGGGTGGCGGCGCGTTGGCGCGACAAACGGTCCGCGCAACGCTAACACGCCGCAGCGCAGCGTCGCAAGGCCGACCGACCCCAACAAGGGTCGCGGCGCAGCGCCATCGAACATTCCCCTCAGCGCACCGGCGCCGCCTCCAGGATGCGCACCATCGCCTCGTAGCCCCGGCCGCGCGCCAGCTGCAACGGCGTCTGGCCGGACCGATCGCTCAGCTTCAGGTTGGCGCCGGCGTCGACGAGTGCGCGCAGCGTCGCCTGGTGGCGTGGCCCGCCGTCGCCGAGCACCACGGCTTCGATCGCGGCGGTCCAGTGCAGGTTGTTCACATGGTCGAGCGGCGCGCCTGCGGCGATGAGCTGGCGCACCACGCCATCGTGGCCGAGGTGCGCCGCCGCGATCAGCGCCGTGCCGTCGTAGCGGCTGGTCGTGAGTTTCGCACTCGCACCGAGCGCGAGCAGCACCTTCAGCGTTTCCTCATCGTCGGCAACGGTGGCGATCGTCACCGCGTCGTAACGGTCGTTCTCGAGCGTACCGAGGTCGGCGCCGGCGGCCGCCAGGCGGCGCATCGCCTCGCGCTGGCGCGCGAAGGTGGCCACGTGCAGCGGCGTGCGGCCGTGGCTGTCGCGGCCATTCACAGGCGCCCCGCCGGCCAGCGCTGCCGCCAGGCGCGCCAGATCGCCGCGGTGCGCCGCCGCGTGCAAGGCACTGAACTGCGCCACCTCGGCCGGGCTGGGGCCGGTCTGGGCGAACCCAGCCCATGGGGGCAGGACAGCGCACAGCACCACCGCGAGGGTCAAGGCGCGCCGCCGGTGTTGAACGGTAGAGGTCATGTGACTTTCGCAGTGGTTGGCATTCGGCGCGGCAGCGCCGTCGCGGCAGCTGCCGCAGCCCCGAGTTTGCCCCGTTTCATCGCGTTTCCCGCGAGACGCGGATACTCGCGGCTTCACTGCACGCCAAGGGCCACCACGTGGCTCGCTCCCAGCCCATGCCTGAACTGCTCACCCTCGTTGCCTCGCACGGCCTGTGGCTGGTGTTCGCTGCCACGCTGGCGGCACGCATCGGTGCGCCGGTGCCGGCTTCGCCGGTGCTGATGGTGGCCGGCGCGCTGGCATTCGCCGGGCAGATCGCCTGGGGCGCCGCGCTGGGCGTGGCGGTGCTGGCCAACATCCTCGGCGACGGCGCCTGGTTCCTCGCCGGCCGCACCCACGGCCACCGCGTCATGAAGCTGTTGTGCCGAGTCTCGCTGTCGCCCGACTCGTGCGTGCGCCAGAGCGAAATGTTCATCACGCGCTGGGGCGGCAGTTCGTTGATCGCGGCCAAGTTCCTGCCCGGCATTTCGGTGGTGGCGCCGCCGATGGCCGGCGCGATCGGCATGTCGCTGCCGCTGTTTCTCGGCTTTGAAACGCTCGCCGCCGTCATCTGGGCCGGGCTGTACCTGGGCCTGGGTGCGCTGTTCCACCGCGAAATCCAGGCCGCGCTGGACCTGCTGGCCAACATGGGCATGGCGGCCGGGGTGGCACTGGCCGTTGGCGTCGCCGCTTACCTGGCGCTGCGCTTGTGGCGCCGGCAGATCTTCCTGCGCAGCGTCGAGATGTCGCGCATCACGGTGGACGAATTGATCGCGCTGATCGAACTCGGGCGCGCGCCGATCATCATCGACGTGCGTTCGGCGCTCGGGCGCGAAATCGACCTGCGGCGCATTCCGGGCGCGTTGGCCATGGAGCTGGCGCAGGTGGTGCGCGAATCCAAGGCCCTCGCGCGCGACCGGGCCATCGTCATCTACTGCAACTGCCCGAACGAAGCTTCGGCGGCCCAAGCGGCGCGCCGGCTCGCGGCGAGCGGCTTCCTCGACGTCAAGCCGCTCGCCGGCGGGCTGGACGCGTGGATCGCCGCCGGGCATCAGGTCGACCAGCACGACCTGGCCACCACCGCAGCCTGAAGCCATCGGGCCGCTTCAAAAATCCTTGGCAAACTTTTCCGGCCCGGCTGTCGAAATACGGCCCGGCCCGAACGTCATTGCAATAGCGGAACATCGGTGTTTCGCATTCACCCCCAATGGAGTTCCTCATGCAATACATGCTGTTGATCTATGGCAACGAAGCGAATGAACAGACCGTCCCGCCGGAAGCCATGAAACAGGTGATCGCCGCCTACGGCGCCTACACCCAGGCCCTGCAAGCGGCCGGCGTGCTGGTCGGCGGCGAGCGGCTGCGCCCGAGCGGCGACGCGACGACAGTGCGCATCACGAACGCGAAGACGGCGGTGCTGAATGGCCCGTACGCCGAAACGCGCGAACAGCTCGGTGGCTACTACACCATCGAGGTGCCCGACCTGGACGCCGCCATCTCGTGGGCGGCGCGTTGCCCGGGCGCGGCGCACGGCGCGATCGAGGTGCGCCCGGTCTGGGCCATGTGACGCCGGGACCAGCGTTCGACGGCCTGGTCGTCCGAAAGGTGCATGCCGCTGTGCGTCGCATGAAGGCCCGTCGATGACCGCCGCGCCGGACGACGCCACGCGGCAAGCGTTTGAACAGGCGCACCAGGCCGCCGAAACCGCGGCGCGCCAGAGCTACGGCAAGCTGGTGGCGTTTCTGGCCGCGCGCACCGGCGACGTGGCCCTCGCCGAAGACGCCTTGTCGGAGGCCTTCGCCAGCGCGTTGCTCGAGTGGCCGGCGAAGGGCGTGCCCGGCAACCCGCCGGCCTGGCTGCTGACGGTGGCGCGGCGCAGGATGATCGATGCGTTGCGCCACCAGCGCCTGGGCGACGGCGTCGCACAGGAGCTGGCCTGGCTGTTACCGGAACAGGCCGAGGCGCTCGGGCTGCTCGCGCTGATGCTGCACGCGCAAGCCCGGCGCGCCGCGCGCCGCACCGCGGGCGGCGACTATGTGCCGCTGAGCGAGCAGGACCCGCAGTTGTGGGACGGCGAAATGATGGCCGAGGCCGAGGCCTTGCTGCACCACGCCAGCGAGCTGGCTGCGCTGGGCCGCTACCAGATCGAAGCCGCAGTGCAGTCGGCGCACGCGGCCCGGCGCGCGACGGGCCGCACCGACTGGCCGGCGATCGAACAACTGTACGGCGCGCTGCTGGCGCTGACCGGCTCACCGGTGGTGGCGATCAACCGCGCCATCTCTGGTGCGCACACCCGCGGCGCGGCTGCCGGGCTCGCGGCGCTGGAGGGCCTGAGCGGCGAAACGCGGCTCGCCGACTACCAGCCCTTCTGGGCAGCACGCGCCGAGTTGTTCGCGCGTGCAGGCGAGGCGCAGGCTTCGGCGCAGGCGTTCGAACGCTGCATCGGCCTGGAACGCGACCCGGCCGTGCGCCGCTTTCTGCAACGCAGGCTCGCCGACGTGCAAGGTCAGTGAGGTGAAAGCAAGGCGCTGCGCCTCAGTGCAATCGGCCCCCGCCGCCGCGCGGCTTTGGGGTGCCTGTCGCAGGCCGGTTGCTCAGGTCGGTGTTGGCGAGCAGGTCCTTGCCCGTCACGCCAGCAAACAGCGCCGCCGCGCGCACCTTGATTTCGAGCAGTTCACTGGCGCTGACCGAATACTGGCCGGTCACCTTGTTGACGTCGATGCGGAACTCGACGTCCTTGCCGGCGTTGGACAGCGTGCCGCTGGTGAACTCGTAGTCGTCGGCCTCGAACGGGTAGCCCAGCGCTTTCGGGTCATGGTCTTTGTACTCCACGCGTTCGATCTCGCCGCTGGCCAGGTTCAGCGAGCCGGTCGAGACGATGATGTCTTCACTCAGCTCGTCGGTGATCAGAATCGGAACCTTCAAATCCACGGCACGCACCTCGGGGAAGCAAAGCTGCGATTTTGCCTGCGCGCACGCACCCGCGGGGGCGGCCACGCCGGTTACCCCGACCTGCCCTCGCAGGGCGCCGTTCGTCGCTGCACGCAGGCCAAGCTCCGCGCGAGGGCAGGGGGCCCGGGGTACGCTCTCCGGCCCACGCTCGCGCCCCTCGGCGCCTTGCTGCGCGTGAGCCCACCGATGACCAACCTTTGAGCATGAAACCTGCCAGCAGCCCCATCCTGGCGGGCACCACCTACTTCGCGCTGGTATTTGCGCTGGGCTTCCTGCTGGGCACGCTGAGAACCATCCTGGTTCGAGATGCGCCAGCAGATGGGCGGCTCATCGGTGTGCTGATCGAGTTGCCGATCATGCTGTGGGCGTCCTGGTTCTTGTGCCGTTTCGTCGTTCGCCGCTTTGCGGTCGCGCCGACCGTTGTGGCCCGCGCAGTGATGGGCGGCCTCGCGTTCACCTTGCTTCAGCTTGCCGAACTCCTTCTCGGCGCGCTGCTCTTTGGCCGCACGCCAGGCGAGCACTTCGCGCTGTACAGGCAGGCCAGTTACGCGCTGGGCCTGGCGGCGCAGATCGGGTTCGGCCTGATGCCGCTGATCCAGATGCGGCAGTCACTGAGCCATCGACGCAGATCGACACCATGAGAGCCGCCGTCAACACCCGCTACGGGCCGCCCGAGGTGGTGCAGATCCGGCAGGTGCCGACGCCGGCACCGAGCGCGGGCGAAGTGCTGATCCGCGTCCATGCAACGACGGTCAGCCGCACCGACTGCGGCATGCGCCAGCCGCACCCCTGGTTCGTCCGCCTCGTCGCGGGCCTCTTGCGACCCAAGTGCACCATCCTCGGCATGGACTTCGCCGGCGAGGTTGAGGCGGTCGGCGCGAGTGTGGCGAGGTTCAAGCCCGGCGACCGTGTCTTCGGCTTGTCGCCGGACGTTTACGGCGCGCATGCCGAAACCCTCTGCCTGCCCGAAACCGCGGCGATGGCAACCATGCCGGCGGGCCTGCGCTTCGGCGAGGCCGTGGTTTGCGAGGGCGCCTGGTACGCCGACACGAATCTGCAAGCGATGCGCCTGCAGCCGGGCCAGAGCCTCCTGATCTACGGCGCGTCCGGCGCCATCGGCACGGCCGCCGTGCAGCTGGCGAAGTGCCATGGCGCGAAGGTCACGGCAGTCGTTGCAACGCGGCATCTGGACCTCGTCAGAAGCCTCGGAGCCGACCGCGCCGTGGACTACACGGCCGAGGACTTCACGAAGATCGGCGAGAGCTTCGATGCCGTGTTCGACGCGGTGGGCAAGACGACGTACTTCCAATGTCGGCGGCTGCTCAAGCCCGCCGGCGTGTTCGCAGCAACGGACCTCGGGCCGTGGGGCCAGAACCCCCTGCTCACGATCGGGTCGGCGATCACCGGCAGCCGCAGGGTTCTCTTTCCGCTGCCGCAGAGCAGCCAGGCCAGGGCGTTCGTCGAGTTCTTGAAGAGCCGCATGCAGGCGGGCGAATTCCGCGCGGTCATCGACCGGGCGTTCCCCCTCGAGGCCATCGCCGACGCCTATCGCTTCGTGGAGACGGAGCAGAAGACGGGGATCGTCGTCATCGACGTGAACTCGGAGGGCGAGAGGTAGTCGGGCCACCGCATGGGCGGATCCGCGAGCAGGAGCCGTCAAAGTCGGCTGTGCAGCGGAAGGAGTCGCTGACGAGTGCTCGGTTTCTGGCAGCCCAGTTGCATCAGCCGTGGTGCTGGGCAGCGGCTGTTCGCGTCGGCCGGCAACCAACTCGTTGCTGACATTCGAACGTGGGGACCGGCCGTTCGCACGGGTCAACGGCATAGCGCTCATTCGCGACGCTGTGCGGGCGTTCGGCCCCACGGTTGTCGCGCCTGACTTCTCCGGGTAGGTTTTCCGAACTCATTCTCAGCATACAGAGCTTGCCGCCTAGATTCGGCATGACAAATTCCCTCAAAATTTGTCAACCGAAGTGTAAACTAGCCTCAGAGAAGGAGCCAAAGATGGGGAAGCCGCTGAAGAATCCGCCGGTCTACTTCACCGTAGCCCAAGCGCGCTTCAACGCGCTGTTGAAGCTCACCGACTATCTGCCCTCGGTCCAAGAGGGTCTGCGCAAGTCCGGCTTCCCGGCTTTCACGACCCACACCGGCATCGCGCTGCAGATCAACATCCAGGACGGAAAGCCGGTGCCGCAGCCGGTGCCGCATGAGCAGTACCTCTTTGCCAATGTCGCACAGACCCACTGCTTCGTACTGAGCCCCGACGCGCTGACGTTCCAATCGACCGACTACGGCACTTTCGAGCTGTTCTCTGCCGCATTCCTAAAGGGTCTGGGGCTTCTCCACAACGAGGTTCGCCTGGACTTCACTGAACGAGTCGGGTTGCGCTACCTCGACCACGTGGCGCCCAAACCGGGCGAGTCGCTGGCGGAATACTTGGCGCCCGAGGTGCAGGGTATGAGTGCGCGTCTGGGTGGTGAGTCTCTGCACTCCTATACGGAAACCCTGAGCGCCTTTGGCGATGTACGTCTTCGTGCGCGCGTGGTAATCCAAGAAGGGGGTCTGGGTTTCCCTCCGGACTTGCTACCCCAGGGGATGGTCGTGCAGCCGCGCTTCTTGCAAATGCAGGGCAAGCACGCGGTGCTCGACACGGACGGGTTCGTCGAGGGCCGTACGCTGTTCTCGCTGGACAAAATTGGCCAACATCTGGACTCGATCCATGAGGTCATTGGTACCGCGTTCAAGGCCACAGTGACCGCGCACGCCCGCAACATCTGGGACGAGTGATGCTGACAGCCTTGCTTGGTATTCCGCCCTCTGCGGATTTCGCGCCTGCCCATTACCGCCCAACGCCGGCGATCCACGGCCGTGAACTGACCGGTGCGAGCCCGTGGCCGCACCTCGAGGTAGGCACAGGTGGCGTGGCGGGTGAATCGTTCCTGCGGCAAGGTCTGGGCTACCGCCGCTTCGTCCTGCTGAAGCCGCAAGAGCAAGTTGAAGAGATCGCGCCCTACGCGAAGGTCATGCAGCAGGTGAGGGCGGGATTCGGTAGGACGATGTCGCGCCTGCCGGAGCTGTTCGGCGTGTCCCGCCAGACGCTCTACAACTGGCTCGATGGCGAGACCCCGAAGCTCGCGCACCAGGAGCGTCTTGTGCAGCTCGCCGAAGCCGCGCAGGTCTTCATGAACATGGGCTTCAAGCCGACTCCGGTGATGTTCGATCGCACGATGGCCAACGGCAGGACCTTCCTTCAACTTCTAGCCGAGGGCGGGGACGGCGCGGAAACCGCCAAAAGGTTGATCCGCATCGTTGATCGCGGCAACGACTCGCGGGGGAAGCTCAACGCGCTTCTAGCTGGACGCAAGGCCAAGGTGGATGCCTCGGACATCGGAGCGCGGTCACTCGACGAG
Source organism: Rhizobacter sp. (assembly GCA_031396425.1). Taxonomy (GTDB): domain Bacteria; phylum Pseudomonadota; class Gammaproteobacteria; order Burkholderiales; family Burkholderiaceae_C; genus JAEMQF01. Next base: position 8,584 of record JANNKS010000535.1, read on the forward strand.
GACGCCGAGTAGCGTATGGAGAAGCCAGCGCCGCCTCAGTGGACGCGCGAGACGAACTGGCGGCAAGGCCATGTCTTGCCGCATGGAGCGGCACAGCACTTCGGCCTCCTCAACGCAGCGGACCCCGAAGCCACTTGCGTGGTTGTGATCTCGCACGACTGTGACTTGGCCAACGACAGCTTGGTCATCGAGCCCGAGGTGGAAGTCATCATCGGCCGTGTGGTGGCCAAGGAGAACGGCAACTACACCTGGGGAAAGGCCCCCCGCACGCTGCACTACGAGGCAGTGCGCAACAACGCGGCTGTGTGTGTGGAGCTGGTCAACACGAGCAAGCGAGCTGTCCTTAAAAGCGACCTTGCTGCGTTCGAGCCGGATCCGATCTTCTCCATCGACAGCAAGGCCCTTGCGGTGCTTCGCAGTTGGCTGAGCGCTAGGTACAACCGCGCCGCGTTCCCCGATGCCTTCGTCAACCGCATGCAGGCGACAGAGGTGGACAAGAAGTTGGCCAAGGCCCTAAAGGATCAAGGCCAGCTCATCTCTTTCGTCTACTTCGACCTCGATCGCGGCCAGAACGTCGAGCGCAAGGATGGCGACCCCTATGAACTCAGCATCGTAGTGGTGTTCGTGCCGGGCGATGACCCCGAAGCTGCGGCCGACGAGGCTGACAAGGTCGCCGAGTCCGTCGAGAAGGCGGTGCGCGCTCGACTGAAGGACCTCAAGCTCATAGTGCTCAGGGCTTGCTTTCCCATCTCGGAGGACGACTTGCCGGTCAGCCGTGCTCGCGTTCTTAACCAGTGGCGCTTGGAATACATGACGCTGAAAGCGGACGAGGTGCAGACTGGCCCACCGAACCTGTAGAAAGAAGCCCACAAGGGGGACGAGCCGCCCATCTCGTAGGTTCAACGTCCGCTTTCCTTCGCCACCTCGACTGTCGCTTCATGGCAGGATACTGGTGGGCCGCCCGTCGATTCCATCGCTGCATTGCCGACCGTCAACCTGTACCTCCAACGACTCATATGGAGCAGGCAGATCGAAGAATCGTATGACCAGCTCCAGTCTTGAGCCGACCTTCATCAGCGCGGGTCCAGATATCAGCAACATCGCCAGCGGCAACTCATGCCAAGCGCGCGACCCTCCGCCAAGTGCGCCTCGTTCAAGGCGTGGCCGCCGCGCCGATCAACTTGAGCACTTCAGCCTGAACCTGCGCATCGCGTCCCACGAGCAGATGCCCGCCGCTGTCGAAGCCGACGAACTTCGCGCCCGGGATGCGGCTGGCGGTGTACTCGGCGCCGGCGTAGGTGCCGAAGCCGTCGTCGCGGGCGCTGATGGCCAGCGTCGGCACGCGGATCGTCTCGAGCGCGGCGGGCCGCAGGCTCTTGCCCAGTCGCGTGTCGTCGCGCAGCCCGAGGGCGCGGCTCGACACCGGCAGCACGCGCCCGGCCATCGCGTGGACGCGGGCGCGCTCGGCAGCGCTGGCGGCATGGATCAGCTCGGGCGGCGTCGCGAGCACATGGCGGAACACCTGGTCGCGCGCGAGCTGCAGGCCGCTCCAGTACAGGAAGTCGGAGCCCAGCAGGCGCAGCAGCCACCCGTCCTTCTCGTCCGACATCGGTGGTGCCGAATCGGCCACGCTGCCCGGCTTGTAGGCGATCGGCACCACAAGCACGAGCGCGCTCACGCGGTCGGGGTCGCGCAGCGCCGTCTGCAGCGCCGATGCGCCGCCCGCCGAGACGCCCATCACCGCCGCCTTGCCGATGCCCAGCGCATCGAGCAGGCAGACATGCGCATCGGCCTGCGCCTCGGGCGAGGCATCGGCCGGACGCGGCGTGCGCAGGTAGCCGAAGCGCGACATCGCGATCACGCGCACGCCGTGGCGCGTCAGCGGCTCGGCCCAGGCCATGCCCTGGTCGTGCCCGCCGCCGCTGCCGTGGATCATCAGCAGGGGCTGGCCGTTGCCGGCCTGCTGCACCTCGATCGGGCCGCAGCGCGTGGCGATCACCTCGCTGCCTTGCGCGGCACGCCCGGCGGCGGCGGACAGATCACGTTCGAAGCGCGAACGGATCACCTGCGCTGCGACCAGGGAAACCGCGAGCACGATGGCGACGACGACCAGCACTGGCCTGCGCTTCATGGCTGCCGAATGCTGTTACTGCCGACCCAGGAGCGGTGTGCCCACGCCCAGGCCTGCCACGCCGCCGGCAGGCACAGCAACACGATCGCCACGGCCACGACTACCGCCAAGTCGGGCGCAAAGGCCGAGAGGATCGCCACGTTCAGGCCCATCGCCTGCAAGGCAACGAGCATCCCGACCGCCAGCAACGCCAGCAACACGCACCCCACGGCACGGCGCATGCGCGCCGCCCACCAGGCCACCGCGGCCATGCCGAGGACCGCGAGCGCAGCCACCGCATTGAACAAGCGATAGGCCTCGCGCAGGTTCGGCCCCTGCGGCACCGGCTGGCCGCGCAGCAGGTTCACCACACCGATCGGCAACCGGCTCATCACGGCGTTGACCTCGTTGAAGGGGAGCTCGGTGTTGGCGTTGATCAGCAGCACGACGGCTTGCTTCGTGTCCGGCAGCACCACCATCCATGCCGCAAACGACGCCAGGTTGCCCAGGTGCCAGCGCGCGTCGGCGGCGGCGCCGAACGGGCCGACGAACCAGCCCTCGCCGTAGCGGAAGTTGAAGTCGGCCGACAACAGCGTCGAATGGCCGGGCGGCGACGCCGGCGCGAGCAGCTGTGCCACGCCACCGGCCGACAGCACCCGACCGGCAGGCCCCATGCCGCTGGCCAGCAGCATCTGCAGATAGCGCGCCATGTCACCAGCGCCTTGCAGGGTGTTGGCGGCGTTCGCGGGGGTGACCAAGGCGCGCATTGGGCTATCTTCGACCCATGGCCCGTGCGCCCCTTGACTCCGATCAACCCTTGTAAAGCTGCGCTCCTACCTCCACGCCAAGGCACGGCCCTACATCTACCTGCTCGACGGCGGCGTGGCCGACAACCTCGGCTTGCGCAGCCCGCTGGAAACGGGGTTCATGCACGAGGACGCTTGGCTCCTTCGAGACCAAGGAACTGCTGGCCGCCAGCTTCGACCGCTGGGTGGCGGACCATCCAGCGGTTCTCGCTCGCGGCCATGGGGCCGCCAGCGCTGCGGGCACGGTGAACCTGCTGGCGCCGTCTTGGCCAGTTCAAGCTATCGCATCGGACGGCTCGAATCGATCCCGTAGTAGTCCTGGACGCGTTTGCCGTAATCGTTGCTGAAATTCGGTACGTCGTACTGCGAATAGCGAGGGGCCTTGTCCAGCTTTTCCTCATCGAGCGGTACGACGTAGCCTTCCTTCACCGTGTCGTACTTCAGCATGCTCCAGGGCAGGGGATAGCGGTCGGTCCCGATGCCCAGGAAGCCGCCGAATTCGAGCACGGCATAGCGCACCTCGCCCGAGTGCTTGTCAATCATCAGATCGTCGATCGAGCCGAGCTTGTCGCCGGCCCGGTTGTAGACCGCAGTACCTTCGACCTCGTCAGACGAGATGACATCGTTGGCGGTGGTGTATGGGTCCATGGAAACTCCAGAGTGAAAGTGGTGGGGCTTGGCCGGACCGTCCCGATGCGGGCCAGGGGCCCTGGTCTCGGACCCGAAGTTGCCGACAGGAACGTCCGCACGCATGGAGGGGCAATCACCGTGCCCGCGCCGCGGGTGGCCTACCCCGCCCACCCGTGGCCCGAACTCCCTTGGCGCCCTGCCACCCTCATTCGGCCTGCGCTTCGTCGATCGACCGGGCGAGCCGCTCGACGATCAGCGCCAGCTCGGCTTCGCTGACGATGAACGGCGGCGCCAGCAGCACGTGGTCGCCGTGCAGGCCGTCGACCGTGCCGCCCATCGGGTAGCACAGCAGGCCGTTCGCGAAGGCGCGCGCCTTGATGCGGGCATGCAGTTTGCGCGCCGGGTCGAACGTGGCCTTGCTAGCGCGCTCGCGCACCAGCTCGATGCCGAGGAACAGGCCCCGGCCGCGAATGTCGCCGACATTCGGGTGCGCAGCGAAGCGCTGCTGCAGCGCGGTCAGGAACTGCGCGCCGCGGCTGCGCACGCTGGTCAGCAGGTCATCACGTTCGATCACGCGCTGCACCGCCAGCGCGGCGGCGCACGCCATCGGGTGGCCGAGGTAGGTGTGGCCGTGCTGGAACAAACCGCTGCCGTCGCGCAGCGGCGCGATCACCCGCTCGTGCGCGAGCACCGCGCCGATCGGCTGGTAACCGCCGCCCAGGCCCTTGGCGATGATCATCAGGTCGGGCGTCGCGCCTTCCGCTTCCACCGCGTGCAGCACGCCGGTGCGGCCCATGCCGCACATCACTTCGTCGGCGATCCACAGCACGCCGTGCCGATCGCAGATCTCGCGCACGCCCTTGAAGTACCCGGGCGTCGGCGGCACCGCGCCGGCGGTGGCTCCGACCACGGTCTCGGCACAGAAACCGATCACCCGCCTTGGCCCGGCGGCCTGGATCGTCGCTTCGAGTTCGTCGAGCAGGCGCTGGGTGTATGACGCTTCGCTTTCATCGGCGGTTTGATCGCGGTAGGCATAACACGGCGCGACGCGCAGCACGTCCATCAGCAGTGGCGCGAACTGCTTGCGCCGCCACTCATTGCCGCCCACCGCCAGCGCACCGAGCGTGTTGCCGTGGTAGCTCTGGCGCCGGCCGATGAACAGGGTGCGCTCGGGCTGGCCGATCTCGACGAAGTGCTGGCGCGCCAGCTTGAGCGCGGCTTCCATCGCTTCGGAGCCGCCGCTGACGAAGTAGACATTGTTCAAACCCGCGGGCGCGCGCGCCGCCAGGTGCTCGGCCAGCTGCTCCGCCGGTTCACTGGTGAAGAAGCTGGTGTGCGCGTAGGCGAGCTGGTCGATCTGCCGGTGCAGCGCCGCCGTCACGTCCGGGTGGCCATGGCCCAGGCACGACACCGCGGCGCCGCCGCTCGCGTCGAGGTAACGGTGGCCCGCTGCGTCGATCAGCCAGCAACCTTCGCCACCCACCACGCGTGGCGGTGTGATGCGAAGGTTGCGGTGGATGATGGCCGTCATGGCCTGGCGGCGGCCAGGCGCCGACCCTGGGCGACCCACACCAGCACGATCAGCACCAGCCCGGGCAGGTAGAACCAGTAAGGCGAAGTGCGCCCGCTGGGCAGCTTGAGCTCGACGACGTCGAAGCCTTCTTCGAAGCCCGACTTGCGCGCCGCGCTGCCGAACTTGGCGGCCAGCACCTGCATCTTGTCGCCCGCCGGCAGCAGCGTCAGGCCGGCGGCGGACAGGCGTTTGCGGCCGTCGGCGTTCGCGGGCCCGAGGTTGACCGCCACCGTCTTCACCAGTTCCTTGCCTTCGAGCGTGGTGCCGGCAATCACCGCCACCAGCCGTTCACCAGCGGGCAGCTGGCCCGCCACCGTGTAGGCCTGGGCGGCTGGCACGGTCTTGTACTCGGGTGTGAACTGGTCCATGAAGAAGTCGGGCCGGAACAGGAACACCACCGCCAGCGCCAGCAAGGGCCACTCCCACGCTTTCATGCGCACGCGCATCCAGTTCATCGTCAGCGCAGCGAAAACCAGCATCGCCGCTGTGGACGCGACCGCGACGAGTGCCGCCTCGGCCCAGGAGTTGACGTCGATCAGCAGCAGCTGCGGGTTGAAGATCCAGATGAAGGGCAGGATCACGGTGCGCAGCGCGTAGATGCTGCCCTGGATGCCGGTCTGGATCGCGTCTTCACCGCTGATGGCCGCTGCGGCAAACGTCGCCAGCCCGACCGGCGGCGTGATGTCGCCCATGATGCCGTAGTAGAAAACGAACAGGTGCACCGCGATCAACGGGATGATCAGCCCGCTTTGCGCACCGAGTTCAACCACCACCGGTGCCATCAGCGTGGCCACCAGCACGTAGTTGGCGGTGGTCGGCACGCCCAGGCCGAGCACCAAGCAGACGAACGCAATGAACAGCAGCATCACGATCACGTTGCCCTGGCTGACGAACTCGACGAAGTCGGTCATGCGCAGGCCCAGGCCGGTGAGCGTGATGCCGCCGACGATGATGCCGGCGGTGGCGGTGGCCACGCCGATGCCGATCATGTTGCGCGAGCCGTCGGTCAACCCGCCGACCACTTCAAGCCAGCCTTGTGACCAAGCCCGGCCCACCGCCTGCTTGCGCAGCAGCAGGATCAAGGGCCGCTGCGTCAGCATCAACACGATCAGCACCGCGATGGCCCAGAAGGCCGACAACGAAGGCGACATTTCTTCCACCATCAGGCACCAAATCAGCGTGCCGATGGGCATCAGGAAATGCAGGCCGGCGCGCACCGTGGGCCAGGTGTCCAGGGCATGGGGCGAGTCGATGTCGATGTCCTCGGGCAGATCGGGGCTCTGCGCCGCCTGCTGCACGCTGATGGCATAGAGCGCCAGCACCACTACACCGACGGCCCACGGCGCGGCGGCACCGAGGCCGGCTTTGATGGCGGCGAAGAGGTAGTACAGCGCGCCGATCACGATCACCATGCCCGAGAGGCCGAGGCCGAAGCGCAGTGCCTTGGTGGCCAGCGGTTTGGCAGCGCGGTTGATGACGGGGTTCATGCCCATCTTCAGCGCTTCGAGGTGCACGATGTAAAACAGACCGATGTAGCTCAGCACGGCGGGCAGCAGCGCATGCTTGACGATGTCGCTGTACGGGATGCCGACATACTCCACCATCAGGAAGGCGGCGGCGCCCATCACCGGCGGCATGATCTGGCCGTTGACGGACGACATGGTCTCGATCGCGCCGGCCTTGACGCCGCCATAGCCGGCCTTCTTCATCAGCGGGATCGTGAAGATGCCGCCGCTGACGACGTTGCTCACCGACGACCCGCTGATCATGCCGTTGAGCGCCGACGACACCACCGCCACCTTGGCCGGCCCGCCGCGCAAGTGACCGAGCGCGGCGAAGCTCACCTGCATCATGTAGTTGCCGCCGCCGGCGCGGTCGAGCAAGGTGCCAAAGAGCACATAGACGAAGATCGCGCCGGTGGAGACGCCGAGCGCGATGCCGTACACGCCTTCGGTGGTCAGCCACAGATGCGACATCAGGCGGTTCAGCGACGCGCCCTTGTGCTGCAGCACCTCGGGCATGTAAGGGCCGAGCATGGCGTAGGCGATGAAGAGGCAGGCCAGCGCCGCCATCGGCCAGCCCACGGCGCGGCGCGTGGCTTCAAGCAAGAGGGCCAGGCCGGTGGCGGCCACGGCGATGTCCATCGTGGTCGGCTGGCCGGGCCGCGTGGCGAGCTGGTTGTAGAACAGCAGCAGGTAGGCGCCAGCAAAGGCGCCGGCCAGGGCGAGCAGCCAATCGAGCAGCGGCACACGATCCCGCGGCGAGCCCTTGAACGCCGGCCAGGCCGCGAAGGCCAGAAACAGCGCGAAGGCCAGGTGCAGCGCGCGCGCCTCGGTGTCGTTGAGGATGCCGATACCGAAGGTGAAGGGCAGCGGCGAGGCGTACCAGAGCTGGAACAGGGCCCAGGCCAGCGACACCGTGAAGATGACGCGGGCCGCGACGCCGCTGGGCTTGCGCGCGCCGGTGTCGGTCTCGGCCACCAGCTGCTGCAGCGCTTCAGGCGCCTTTTCGATGTCGGTGGCCAAGGAGAACCTCGCGTGGCCCGTTCGCCCTGAGCCTGTCGAAGGGCTTCGACAGGCTCAGCCCGAACGGTGGTGGTGGAGCGGTAACTGCGGCGGGACGCGCTACTTGATCCAGCCCTTTTCCTTGTAGTACTTCACCGCGCCTTCGTGCAGCGGCGCCGAGAGCCCGTCCTTGATCATGTTCTCTGGCTTGAGGTTGGCCAGCGCCGGGTGCAGCTTCTTGAACTCCTCGAAGTTGTCGAACACCGCCTTGACCACCTGGTACACCGACTCGGCCGGCGCCTTGCTCGACGCCACCACGGTGGCCAGCACGCCATAGGTCTGGGTCGGGTTCGGGTTGTTGGGGTACAGGCCGCCCGGGATGGTGGCCTTGGCGTAGTAGGGCTTGTCGGCCACCAGCTTGTCGATCGCCGGGCCGGTGATCGATACCAGCTTCGCGCCGCAGGTTGTGGTCGGGTCCTGGATGTTCGCCGACGGATGGCCGACGCCGTAGAAGAAGCCGTCGATCTTGCCGTCGCACAGCGCCGGACCATGCTCGTCGGCCTTGAGCTCCGAGGCCAGTGAAAAATCGCCAACCTTCCAGCCCAGCGCGACCATCAGCTCTTCCATCGAGGAACGCGTACCGGATCCCGGGTTGCCTATGTTGAACCGCTTGCCCTTGAAATCCGTGAACGATTTGATCCCCGCTTCCTTGCGGGCGAGCACGGTGAATGGTTCGGGATGCACGGACAACACTGCGCGCAGGTCGCCGTAGGCGCCGTCCTTTGCGAACGCGCCCTGACCCTTCGAGGCGTTGTACTGGACGTCCGACTGGGCGAACCCCATGTCCAGTTCACCGGCCTTGATGGTGTTGACGTTGAAGACCGAGCCGCCGGTCGATTCCACCGAGCAGCGGATGCCGTGTTTGGCGCGGTCCTTGTTCACCAGCCGGCAGATCGCGCCGCCGGCCGCGTAGTACACGCCGGTGACGCCGCCGGTGCCGATGGTGACGAACTTCTGCTGCGCGGCAGCGGGTGTCCAGGGCAGGCAAAGTGCCAGGGCCGATGCGGCCAGCGTGGCGCGAAATGGCGCAAGTTTGAGGCTTCGGGTCATGACTGGGCTCCAGTTGGGGTAAGCAAGGTCGGCAGCGGCGGCACGGCGGCCGGCTGCAACAAGTGGGTGAACGATAGCGCACGCACATGCCGTGCCTGGGCG
>JANNKS010000726.1:0-1820 GCA_031396425.1 Rhizobacter sp.
GGGCCGTGCGTGGCGCGCGCGCAGCACGCTGGCGTTGGCGCAGGTGCAGGTGGCGACGAAGCGCGCTGCGCCGAGCTTGCGTTCGAGCAGGTCGCCAGGGTTCAGTTCGGCTTGGTAGATGTCTTTGGCGTGCGCGGTGAAACTGAAGCCGATGCCGCTCATGCGGCTGGCCAGCCAGGTGATGGTGGCCACGCCGTGGCAGAAGTGCCCGTGCAGGTGGCCCACGTCGCCGGCGCGCATCACCTGGTCGGCGATTTCACCGGCTTGCAGGAATTCCTTGATGAACACCTTGCGCAGCCGGAACTGGCCTGCATCGTCACGACCACGGTGGCGCCAGGCCAGCGCAAGCACCGAGCCCAGCGCACCGAGCCAGCGCAGCGGGTGACGCGAGACGACGCGCAGGTGCGCCGCGCCGAAAGCCGGCAGGTTGTCGGCGAGCCAGCGCGTCAGGTTCGTGCCCGACAACGATGTGGCCTTGGGCAGGTAGGTCAACGGCGCGCGGATGCTGGCCACCACCGGGTGCACCATCGGCTCGTTCTCGCGCTTCACCGAAAACAGCCGCAGGCCCAGACCCAGGCGTTCGAGCTGGTGGATTTCATGCGTGATGAAGGTTTCCGACAGGCGCGGAAAGCCATTCATCACATAGGCGACCCGGCGCCGGGCCCCTGCCCCTTCAGGCGACCACGCGGTGGGCAGCGCTTGGTGCGTGGCCATGGGTGTGCTCCAGCAGCTGCAGCACCAGCTGCAGGTTGCGTTGGTTGTTGAAATTCTGGGTCACCGTCGTGCGCGCGTTGCTGCCCAGCAGGGCGCCCAGCGCCTTGTCGCGAATCAGTTCGGCAATGCTGTCGGCAAGGGCCGCGGCATCGTCGGCTTCGACCAGCAGGCCGTTGTGCCGATGGCGCACCAGCTCGGGAATGCCCGACACACGGCTGGCCACCACCGGCAGGCCCACCGCCATGGCTTCGAGCAGCACGTTCGGAATGCCGTCACGGTCGCCGTCGGCGGTGATCCGCGAGGGCTGCACGTACACAGCGGCACGGCCATAACGCTCGACAACGTCGTCGCGCACCAGCTTGCCCGCCAAGGAAACCCGGTCGTTCAGCTGGTGCGAATCGATCATGGCCTGCAGGCTGGCCTGCTCTTCGCCATACCCCACGATATCGCAGCGAAACAGCAGCCCTCGACCACGCAGCAGGCGGCACGCATCGATTAGCGTGTCCAGCCCCTTCTTCGCGCGCAGCCGCCCGACACTCAGAATCAGCGGTGCCAACCCGGTGGCATGGCGTACCTGGGGGCTGAACACGCCCTGGTCGATGCCGTGGTACATGCGATGCACGTTGGCCTGCGGCGCGATGTCCCGCAGGGTTCTGCAGTTGAAATCAGTGCAGGTCACGGTGAAGCGCGCGGCATTGAGTTTGCGGCGCAGGTCGGTCGCATCCGACAGGTAGATGTCTTTCGCGTGCGCCGAGATGGAAAACGGAATGCCGCTGAGCATCGACACCAGGTTCGCCATGTCGGCGGGTGACGAAATGAAATGGGTGTGCAGGTGTTCGACGCCGTCTTCACGCAACTGGCCGGCGAGCCAGCCGGCGCGTGCAAAATCGCGCAGACCGGTGCGGCCGCGCCGAACCGCGTTGCCCAGGGTGCCCAGGTAGCGCAGCGGGTGGGTCACGAGCAAGCGCAGGTGGCGCGCGGCAAAGCCGGCCTCGTGGCCGCGCACTCGCGCGGGCACCTGCAGCACCGGCGCCGCCACCTTCGCGACGGCTGAGTGGCTCAAGGCATCGCTGGGCTCGGCCAGCGTGTACAGGCGCAAAGACACG
>JANNKS010000735.1:0-3096 GCA_031396425.1 Rhizobacter sp.
CGGCAACAACATCCGCCAGGTCGCCAAGGAAGAGGGCGTGGCGAATGCGTTCGACTTCCCAGGCTTCGTGCCGGCCTACGTGCGGCCGCTGTTCTGTCGCGGCCGGGGGCCGTTCCGCTGGGTCGCGCTGTCGGGCGACCCCGAAGACATCCACAAGACCGACGCAAAGATGAAAGAGCTGTTCCCGGCCGACGCCCACCTGCACCGCTGGCTCGACATGGCGCACGAGCGCATCGCGTTCCAGGGCCTGCCGGCGCGCATCTGCTGGATCGGCCTGGGCGAGCGGCATCGCGCCGGCCTGGCGTTCAACGCGATGGTCAAGAGCGGCGAATTGAAGGCGCCGATCGTGATCGGCCGCGACCATCTCGACAGCGGTTCGGTGGCTTCGCCGAACCGCGAGACGGAAGCCATGCGCGACGGCAGCGACGCCGTCTCCGACTGGCCGCTGCTCAACGCGTTGCTGAACACCGCCGGCGGCGCCACCTGGGTTTCGCTGCACCATGGCGGCGGTGTCGGTATGGGCTATTCGCAGCATTCGGGCGTCGTGATCGTCTGCGACGGCACCGATGCGGCGGCCAAACGCATCGAGCGTGTGCTGTGGAACGACCCCGGCACCGGCGTGATGCGCCACGCCGACGCGGGCTACGCCGAAGCGGTGGCCTGCGCCAGGGAACAGGGCCTGAAGTTGCCGATGCTCGGGGCCTGACATGCAAGTGACGCCCGGGCACCTGACCCTGGAACAGCTGCACGCGATTCACCGCGGTGGCGCGCCTTTGAATTTGCCGGCTTCGGCCGGTGAAGCCGTCCGCGCCAGCGCCCGTGTCGTGCAGCGCGCCGCCGAAGGTGACGCACCGGTGTACGGCGTCAACACGGGTTTTGGCAAGCTCGCGAACCAGCGCATCAGTGCGTCGCAGCTCGACACCCTGCAGCTCAACCTGATCCGCTCGCACAGCGTCGGCGTCGGTGAGCCGCTCGCGCCGCCGGTGGTTCGCCTGATGCTTGCGCTGAAAGCGGCCAGCCTGGCGCGCGGTTACTCCGGCGTGCGCGAAGTCGTGGTCGACACGCTGCTTGCCGTGCACAACGCCGGCCTGTTGCCCTGCGTGCCTTCACAAGGTTCGGTCGGCGCGTCGGGCGATCTGGCACCGCTCGCCCACATGACACTCGCGCTGATCGGCGAAGGCGAGATGCTGATCGACGGCGTGCGGCGGCCCGCCGCCGCAGCACTGCAGGCGGCCGGCATCGCGCCGCTGCAACTCAAGGCCAAGGAAGGGCTGGCGCTGATCAACGGCACGCAGGTCTCCACCGCGCTCGCCTTGCATGCGCTGCTGAGCTTCGAGCCGGTGCTGGAAGCCGCGCTTGTGGTGGGTGCACTGACCGTCGACGCCGCGCGCGGCAGTGACGGGCCGTTCGACCCGCGCATTCATGCGCTGCGCGGCCAGCCCGGGCAGATCGACGTTGCGATGTATTACCGCGCGCTGCTCGAGGGCAGCGACATCCGTCGCTCGCACATCGATGGCGACGACCGCGTACAAGACCCCTACTCGCTGCGCTGCCAGCCGCAGGTGGTAGGCGCCTGCCTGGACCAGCTGCGCCACGCCGCGCTGGTGCTGGTTCGCGAGGCGAACGCGGTGACCGACAACCCGCTCGTGTTCGCCGAAGACGACGCCATGGTTTCGGGCGGCAATTTCCATGCCGAACCGGTGGCGCTGGCGTGCGATGCCTGTGCCGTCGCGATTGCCGAAGTCGGCGCGATCGCCGAGCGGCGCATCGCGATGCTGATCGACACCGGCGTGTCCCGCCTGCCACCGTTCCTGACCGCCGATGCCGGCCTGAACAGCGGCTTCATGATCGCGCACGTCACGGCAGCGGCGCTGGCTTCGGAAAACAAGTCGCTCGCGCACCCCGCCAGCGTCGACAGCCTGCCCACCAGCGCGAACCAGGAAGACCATGTGTCGATGGCCACGTTCGCGGCCCGGCGGCTGCAGCCGATGCTCGCCAACACCGCGCACATTCTCGGCATCGAGTGGCTCGCCGCCGCCCAGGGCATCGAATTCCTGCGCCCGCTGCGCAGTTCGACCTCACTGGAAGCGGCGCACGCGGTGTTGCGCACCCACTGCCCCGCGATGCCGCAGGACCGGTACTTTGCGCCTGACATCGAACAAGCCACAGCGTTGATTCGCGACGGCTCGCTGGCGCGCATCTTGCGGGCCCTGCCCGGCCTGCCCCCACTTTGGATCCTCGCCTGACCCACCCTACCCCCACAGGAGAAAGACGCACCATGAACAAGGCACTGATCACTTTCGCCGCGCTGGCCTGCACGGCCTTCGCCGCCCTCGCACAGGACGCCAAGGTCGCCATCGGCATCTCCGGCTGGACCGGCTTCGCGCCGCTCACGCTGGCCAAGGAAGCCGGCATCTTCCAGAAACACGGTCTGGACGTCTCGATCAAGAAGATTCCGCAGAAAGACCGGCACCTGGTGCTCGCCTCGGGCGACATCCAGTGCGCCGCGACGACGGTGGAGACCTGGATCGTCTGGAACGCCAATGGCGTGGCGACGACGCAGATCTTCCAGCTCGACAAGAGCTATGGCGCCGACGGCATGGTCGTCAAGCCCGGCATCAACAAGATCAGTGACCTCAAAGGCAAGACGGTCGCCGCCAGCGCGCCCGGCACCGCGCCCTACTTCACGCTCGCATGGATGCTGAAGAAAAACGGCCTGTCGCTGAAAGACGTGAAGATCGTCAATCTCGAGCCGCAAGCGGCAGCGAACGCGTTCGTCGCCGGCACCACCGACCTCGACGCCGGCATGACCTACGAGCCCTACCTGTCGGCCGTGCGCGCCAAGCCGGAGGCGGGAAAGATCCTCGCCACCACGCTCGACTACCCGATGGTGATGGACACCTTCGGCTGCACGCCGAAATTCCTGGCCGAGAACCCGAAAGCCGCGAAAGCGCTAGCCGACTCCTACTTCGCCGCGCTCGACATGATCAAGGCCGACCCGAAGAAGAGCTTCGAGATCATGGGTGCCGATGTCAAGGCCACCGGCGAGCAGTTCGAGAAGAGCCAGGGTTACCTGCGCTGGCAGGACCGCGCTGC
>JANNKS010000746.1:0-3964 GCA_031396425.1 Rhizobacter sp.
GATCGACAATGCCGCGGGGCATGAACACCAGATCACGATGCTGTGGCAGGCGATCGAAAAACTCTCGGTACGTTCGCGCGAGTTGCCTTCCGCCGACTGCGTGCCCGACGACGCGCAGACCTGTGACCAGTTCGATGCGGAGCGGTTGAGCCGGCTGGTCAAGTAGGCGGGCCTCCTGCCGCACATCCGTGATCCCGGCGAAAGCCGGGATCCACCGTGGTGCCCGAAACATGGATCCCGACGTTCGTCGGGATGACACTTGTTTGGTGTTCGGCGAACGCTCGGCAAGCCAGTATCGGCCGCTCACCTGGCCACGTTCAAGCGGCAGCGGGCCGCTGCGCCGTCTTGGGCCGGAATGCCGCGCAAACGGCAGGGTCGGTATCGATGTACGGGCCCCCGATCAAGTCGACGCAATACGGCACCGCGGCAAAGATGCCGTGCACCGGCGGCGTGTTTTTCGGCAGGCCTTCGAGCGTCTGCGCAATCGCCTTCGGCTGGCCGGGCAGGTTGATGATCAGCGATTCGTTGCGCACCACCGCCACCTGGCGCGAAAGAATTGCGGTGGCGACAAAATTCAGGCTGATCTGGCGCATCTGCTCGCCAAAGCCGGGCATCACCTTGGTGGCCACGTTCAGTGTGGCTTCGGGCGTCACGTCGCGCAGCGCCGGGCCGGTGCCGCCGGTGGTCAGGACCAGGGCGCAGCGCTGTACGTCGCACAGCTCGCGCAACGTGGCTTCGATGCCGGGCTGCTCATCGGGGATCAGGCGTGTTTCCCAATCGACCGGGTTGCGCAGCGCGCGCTCCAGCCAGGCCTTGAGCGCCGGAATGCCCTGGTCTTCATAGACGCCGCTCGACGCACGGTCGCTCACCGACACCAGGCCGATGCGGATGCGGTCGAACCCGTTCATGGTTGACACCCGCTCATTGAACCTCCAGCTGCTTGATCATCTGGAACAACTCGCGAAACGCGCGCCCGCTGCGTTTTTCAGGCACCAGGGCGGCGTCTTTGCGCGCGTTGCGGATCACGCTGCGCCATTGCTGCAGGTCGGTGGCCGGGTGTTCGGCGGCAAAGCGGGTCAGCGCCTCATCGTCGGCGATCAGCTCGGCGCGCCAGCGTTCCGCCTGGTGCAGCGCCAGTGATTCACGCGTCTGGCCGAGCTGCACCTGGGTCACGGCGGTGCGCAGCGGCTCGACGTCGGCCAGACGCATCAGCTTGCCGATGTATTGCATCTGGCGCCGTTTGCCCTCGTGCGTGCGGGTCTGCTTGTACTGGCGCAGCGCGTCGAGCAGCCGTTCCGGCATCGTGATGCCTTCGAGTCGCTGATCCGACAGCTCCACCAGGGCCACGCCAAGCTTCTGCAGGTCGTGTGACGCCTGCTTGAGGCGGGTCTTGCTGGGGCGCTCGGGTGCGCGCGCCGCTGGCGCGTCGGTGTCGGGATATTCAGCGCCTTCGTCGCGCAGATCGTCACCGTCGTCTTCAGCAAGCGGACGCCGGGCAGTCGAATTCAACGAAGCGCTGGGCGATGCGGCCATGGTGCTCGCTATGATAGCCGGCGCCCCGCGTGCGGCAGGGCTGCAACCGGTGGCCTGCACCTCGATGGGCGCGCAACAAAATCAACCCTGTGGTCTTCAATGCCTGAATCTTCAACGTCAGCGCTCAGCGCCAACCAGGGGTTTGCGTTCCGGCGCGAGCAGTTCCAGCAATTGGTCGAAGACGCGCTGGCGTTCGCAGCTTCCATCGGCGCGAGCGATGCTGCGGCCGAGGTGTCGGAAGGCGTAGGCCTGTCGGTCTCGGTGCGAAAGGGCGAGATGGAAAACGTCGAGCGCAATCGCGACAAATCGCTTGGCGTCACGGTGTACAGCGGGCAGCGGCGCGGCAACGCCAGCACGTCGGACTTCTCACGCGCCGCGCTCGAACAGACGGTGCGTGCGGCGCACGACATTGCACGCTTCACGGCGGAAGATTCCGCCGCCGGCCTGCCCGAGATGGAAGACATGGCGCTCGGTGAGGCGGCGCTGCGCGACCTCGACCTGTTCCACCCCTGGGCCATCGATGCCGAAGGCGCGCGCGACCTGGCGTTGCGCTGCGAAGCGGCGGCCCTGGCCACCGACCCGCGCATCACGAATTCGGACGGTGCGGGCATCTCCGCCCAGCAGTCGCACTTCTTCGCCGGCAACAGCCGCGGCTTTCGCGGGGGTTATGCGAGTTCGCGCCATTCCCTGTCGGTGGCGCCGATCGCGTCGCGCCCGGGCAAGCGCGACGACATGCAGCGCGACGCCTGGTACTCGTCGATGCGTTCGGCCACCGAACTCGCCGCGCCCGAGGCAGTGGGGCGCTACGCCGCCGAACGGGCGTTGTCGCGGCTCAAGTCGCGCCGCATCCCGACCTGCGACGTGCCGGTACTGTTCGAGTCCACCCTCGCAGCCGGCTTGCTCGGCGCCTACGTGCAGGCCACCAGCGGCGGGGCGCTGTACCGCAAGTCCAGCTTCCTGCTCGACAGCCTGGGGCAGAAAGTGCTGAGCCCGCACCTCGACATCCACGAAGACCCGCACCTGCTGCGCGGCAAGGGCAGCGCCCCGTTCGACGACGAAGGGGTGCTCACCCGCAAGCGCGACGTGGTGAGCGAAGGCGTGGTGCAGAGCTATTTTCTGTCCACCTATTCAGCGCGCAAGCTCGGGCTGCGCAGCACCGGGCATGCGGGCGGTTCGCAGAACCTCAGCCTGACGAGCCGGCTCACCCGGCCGGGCGACGATCTGAAGGCGATGCTGCGCAAGCTTCATCGCGGCCTGTTCGTGATCGAGCTGATGGGCCAGGGTGTGAACTACGTGACCGGCGACTATTCGCGCGGCGCGGCGGGGTTCTGGGTCGAAGACGGCGAGCTGCAATACCCGGTGCACGAGATCACGATCGCCGGCAACCTGCGCCAGATGTTCCAGGCCATCGTCGCGGTGGGTTCTGATGTTTACACCCAGGGCTCCAAGAGCGTCGGTTCGGTGTTGATTGAACGTTTGAAAATCGCCGGGGCATAGATGCCCTGTCGGCGCGATTGGTCTGCCGGCGTTGACAATGGCGGCACATCGTTGGTGACGGCGCGAATTCGCGCGGGTAAACACGGGTCATTCGGGTTGTCCCTGACTTTTAGAATGCGCCGCGTCTTTGGTTTTCCGTTTTCTTCATCAAAGGAGTCAGAACATGGAACGTCGTTCCTTCATTCGGCAAACCGGCCTGGCCGGCGTGCTGGCCGCTGGCGCCGCGCCGGCCATCGTGCACGCGCAGGCCCAGATTCGCTGGCGGATTGCATCGAGTTTTCCGAAATCCCTTGACACGCTGTTCGGCGTGTGCGACGTGTTCGCCAAGAAGGTCAGCGACATGTCGGGCGGCAAGTTCGTGATCACCACGCACGCGGCCGGCGAACTCGTGCCGGCCTTCGGTGTGCTGGACGCGGTGGGCAACGGCACGGTGGAAATGGCCAACACCGCGCCTTACTACTTCTTCGGCAAGGACCCGACCTACGCGCTCGACTGCGCGATTCCGTTCGGCCTGAATGCGCGCCAGATGGCGGCCTGGATGTACGAAGGCAACGGCCTGAAACTGCTGCGCGAGTTCTACGCTCAGGCGGGCGTCGTTAACTTCCCGATGGGCAACACCGGCGCGCAGATGGGTGGCTGGTATCGCAAGGAAATCAAGTCGCTCGCCGACCTGAAGGGCCTGAAGTTCCGCGTTGGCGGCTTCGGCGGCAAGGTTGCCGAGCGCATCGGCGTGGTGCCGCAGAACATTCCGGGTGGCGAGATCTACCAGGCACTGGAAAAGGGCACGATCGACGCCGCCGAATGGGTAGGCCCCTACGACGACTTCAAGCTCGGCTTCTACAAGGTGGCGCCGAACTACTACTACCCGGGCTGGTGGGAAGGCGGCCCGCAGCTGTCGCTGTATGTCAACAAGAAAGCCTACGACGCGCTGTCC
>JANNKS010000752.1:0-21785 GCA_031396425.1 Rhizobacter sp.
GCGCCGCGCCGCACGCTGTTCGCGCAGTTTGACCAACCGCTGCACGCGCCCGACGCTGCGCGTGCGCCGCGCCTCCACGCCCTTGCGCACCCACACCTCTTCCTGCGCGAGCAGCTTGTCGGCGCGTGCGTTGGCCAGCGCGTCGGAGGCCAACTGCTCTTCCTTCATGCGCTCGTAGGCGCCGAAGTTGCCGGGGTAGCTGCGTATCGTGCCGCGGTCGAGTTCGATGATGCGTGTCACGACGTTGTCGAGGAAGGCCCGGTCGTGGGTGATCAGCATCAGCGACCCGCTGAAGTCGCGCAACAGGCCTTCCAGCCAGGTGATGGAATCGAGGTCGAGGTGATTCGTCGGTTCGTCCAGCAGCAACACGTCGGGCACCGCCACCAGCGCCTGCGCCAGCGCAACGCGTTTTTTCAGGCCGCCACTGAGCTCACCCACGCTGCGGCCGCCGTCGAGTTGCAGATGCGCCAACGTCGTCTCCACGCGCTGTTCCCAGTTCCAGGCATCGAGCGCCTCGATGCGGGTCTGCAGCGCATCGAACTCGGCGCTGTGCGAACTGTCGTGGCCCGCGTCGATCGACGCATGTTCTTCATACGCTGCCCGCACCGCGCGCGCTTCGCTCACCCCTTCGCTGACGGCGTCAAAAACCGTTGACTCGGCGTTGAAGATCGGCTCCTGCGCCACGTAGCGGATGCGCAACCCCTGCGTGAGCTGCAGCAAGCCATCGTCGGGCTTTTCAAGGCCGGCAATGATCTTCAACAGCGACGATTTGCCCGCGCCATTGCGGCCGATCAGGCCAAGGCGTTCGCCGGCCTCGAGTGAAAACGCAGCGTTGTCGAGCAGCGCGACATGCCCGTAGGCCAGGTGCGCGTTGGAAAGTGAGAGAACTGCCATGACCGCATTGTCTCGCGGCCATGGTGCCGACCTGCCTCAGCAGCCGGAATCACCCCGAATCGACACGGAGGCGCTGGACCGTCCTGTCACGCTGTCAGCGCAGGGCGCGCTCCAGCGCATCGATGAACATCGCGGCCACGTCGAAGCCGGTCTGCTGGGTGATTTCCTGAAAGCCGGTCGGGCTGGTGACGTTGATTTCGGTCACGCAGTCGCCGATCACGTCCAACCCCACGAGCAGCAATCCGCGCGCCGCCAACACCGGACCGATGCGCTGTGCCAGCTCACGGTCACGCTCGGACAGCGGCTGCGCCACGCCCTTGCCGCCCACCGCGAGGTTGCCGCGAATCTCGCTGCCTTGCGGAATCCGGGCCAACGCGAAAGGCACAGGCTCGCCACCGATGATCAGAACCCGTTTGTCGCCCTTGACGATTTCGGTCAGATACCGCTGTACCATCACGGTCTGGGCGCCGCCTTTGTTCAATGTCTCGATGATGCTGCCCAGGTTCAACCCGTCCGGGCCGACCCGGAAGATGCCCATGCCGCCCATGCCATCGAGCGGCTTGAGGATGATGTCGTGATGCTCGGCATGGAAGCGGCGGATCTCGGCTTCATCACGCGCCACCAGCGTGGGCGTGATGAACTGGGAGAACTCGAGGATCGCCAGTTTTTCGGGGTGGTCGCGCAGGGCAGCCGGCCGGTTGAAGACGCGCGCGCCCTCACGCTCGGCCTGTTCCAGCAGGTGGGTCGCATAGAAGTATTCGCTGTCGAAGGGCGGGTCCTTGCGCATCACCACAGCGTCCACCTCGGCGAGGGCACGCACGCGCGGCTCGGTTTCGGTGAACCAGGCGTTCGTATCGCCCGTCAAGGCGATGGGCCGCATCGGCGCGCTCACCCGCGCCCCGCTGCGCCACCACAGATCGCGCGGCTCGCACGCCAGCAGCGCGTGGCCGCGTGCGGCCGCCACGCGCATCATCGCGAAGGTCGAATCCTTCTGGACCTTGAAACATTCAAGCGGGTCGGCAACAAACAGCAGGTTCATGATCGACTCTGGGGCGAAGCACCGGGCCGCCACTGTTGCACAAAAAGCGCCAGCGCGCCGGCCACGACGCCCCAGAAGGCCGAGCCGATGCCGGCCAGCGTGACGCCGCTCAACGTCACCAGAAACGTGATCAGCGCCGCCTCGCGGTGCAACTCATCCTTCATCGCCACTGCCAGGCCCCCACCGATGCTGCCCAGCAAGGCCAGGCCCGCAATGGCGAGCACCAGTTCGCGCGGAAACGCGGTCAGCACGCCGGTGACGGCGGCGCCGAACAGGCCGATCAGGCAATAGATCGCGCCGCAGACCACCGCGGCGGTGTAGCGGCGCGCCGGGTCAGTGTGGGCTTCGCGGCCCATGCAGATCGCCGCGGTGATGGCCGCCAGGTTCAACGCGAACGCGCCGAACGGGGCGAGCAGCAGGGTGGTCACACCGGTCAGCGTGATCAGGCGCGAAATCGGCATCTCGTAGCCGGCGGCGCGGATCGCCGCCACGCCGGGCAGGTTTTGCGACGCCATCGTCACGACAAAGAGAGGCAGCGCCAGGCTGACAGTGGCGCGCCAGGTGAATTCGGGCGCGGTGAACACAGGCCAGGTCAGACCCCATTGCACCGTGCCCGCCGACAAGCGACCCTCGGCCAGCGCGCAAAGCACACCGACACCGAGCACGACGGGCACCGCATAGCGCGGCCACCACCGGCGCCCCACCAGGTAGGCGAGCAGCATCGCCAGGACCAGACTGAGCGACGACTGCATGGCAACGAACGCGTCCATGCCGAAACGCGCCAGCACGCCCGCGAGCAGGGCACTCGCCAGCGCAAGCGGAATGCGCCCCATGATCCGCTCGAACCAGCCGGTGATGCCGCACAGAGTGATCATTGCCGCGCACACCATGAACGCGCCCACCGCTTCGGCCATGCCGAAGGCGCCATTCGCGCCGGCCGTCGCGAGCACGGCAGCGCCGGGCGTGCTCCAGGCCACCATCACCGGTTTGCGCAGCCACAGCGAAGGCAGCAACGACCCCAGGCCCATGCCCAGCCCGAGGGCCCACATCCAGGAGCTGATCTGCGCCGGCGTGGCGCCCAGGGCCAGCGCAGCCTGAAAAACAATCGCCACCGAACTGGTGAATCCCACCAGCACGGCGACGAAGCCGGCGCTGGCAGCGGACAGTGACAGGTCACGCAGCAAGCCATTCATGGCGGCGAGCATAACCAGCGGCGGGCCGTTGCCAAATCGTGCCTCAAGTTTGTCTGGCGTGTAGCCGAAGGCGAATGACCGAAACCCCGCGTCTGTCGCCCATGTGCCGTTTTCTCGCCTACCTTGGCGCGCCGATCTTCCTTGAAGAACTGATCTGCCAGCCCAAGCACTCGTTGCTGCATCAGTCACTGCGGGCTGAAGAGGCCAAAACCGCCACCCAGGGCGATGGGTTTGGCATCGGCTGGTTCGGCGAGCGCGCCGAGCCGGCGGTGTATCGGGAAACGATGCCCGCATGGTCAGATGAAAACCTGCTGGCGCTGTGCACCAGTGTGCGCTCGGGTGCCTTCTTCGCCCATGTGCGGGCCGCCACAGGCACCGCGATCGCACGCCAAAACTGCCACCCTTTCCGTCACGGACGCCACCTGTTCATGCACAACGGCCAGATCGGCGGCTACGCCAAGGTGCGGCGCATTCTCGAAGGCCTGTTGCCCGACGGGCTGTACGCCGAGAGACGCGGTGCCACCGACTCCGAATTGTTGTTCCTGCTGGCGCTGGCCCGGATTCACCAGGGCGAGGAGGCTGGCGCAGCGGTGGTGCAGGTCTTCGACGACACCGTTGTCCGCATGCAGCGCGCCGGCATCGAGCAGCCGTTGCGCTTCTGCGCCGCATTGTGCGATGGTCAGACACTGATCGCATTCCGGCTCGCCAGCGACGGCCAGCCGCCTTCCTTGTACCTGCGCCAGGGCGAAGGCGGTCAGGTGGTTGCATCCGAACCTCTGGACGACAACGGTGCCGGCTGGGAACCGCTGCCCAGCGCGGCGGTGGTGCGCATCACGCGCAACAGCCACGCGGTCCAGAAGCTGGGCTCCAGGAGCGCCGTGGCGATCTCGGAACTGGCATAGCGAAGGACGGACCGAGTCACGCCCAGTCCAGCGCCTAGATCTCGACTTTGGAGCCCAGCTCCACCACCCGATTCGTCGGCAGGTTCAGGAAGTCCGCCGCTGCCGCCGCGTTGCGGTGCATGCTGGCAAACAACTTCTCACGCCACATCGCCATGCCTTCGCCGAGGACCGGAATGACGATGTCGCGCGACAGGAAGTAGGAGGTGTCCATCTCGTCAATGCTGCAGCCGCGATTGCGCAGCAGCGCCAGCGCGTCGGGCACGTCGGGTTCGTTCTTGAATCCGAAATTGAGCGTCACCTGCCAGCAGTCATGGCCGAGCGGCACGATCTCGCTGCGCTTGTCGAAACCGATCCAGGGCACTTCATGGTGCTTGACGGTGACGAAGAGGTTGGTCGCGTGCAGCACCTTGTTGTGCTTGAGGTTGTGCAACATCGCGTTGGGCGTCAGGCCCTGTTCGCTGACCAGGAAAACCGCCGTACCAGGCACGCGTTGCGGCGGACTGAGGAACACCGATTCGAGAAAGCTCTTCAGGTCGATCGAGTCGTCGCGCATTCGCTGTGCGACCAGGCCGCGGCCCTGCTTCCAGGTCATCATCAGCACAAACATGACAGCCCCGATGACGAGCGGGAACCAGCCGCCGTCCAGCACCTTGACGATGTTCGCCGAGAAATAGAGCATGTCGACGATGAAGAAGAAGCCCGTGGCTGCGAAGCACAGCGCCCAGGGGTACTTCCAGCCGTAGCGGATGACGAAGAACGTCATGATGGTGGTGATCAGCATGTCGATCGTCACCGTGATGCCATAGGCTGCTGCGAGCCGACCGCTGGAGCCGAAACTCACCACCGCGATGACGATGCAGATGTACAGACCCCAGTTGACGAACGGAATGTAGATCTGCCCGGTTTCCTTGACGGAGGTGTGCAGGATGCGCAAGCGCGGCAGGTAGCCGAGCTGAATCGCCTGCTTGGTCACCGAAAAGGCCGCCGAGATGAGCGCCTGCGATGCGATCACCGCGGCGCAGGTGGCCAAGCCGATCAGCGGATAGAGCGCCCAGGCAGGCGCCATTTCGTAGAACGGGTTGTTGGCCTTGTCCGGGCTGGCCAACAACATGGCGCCCTGGCCGAAATAGTTCAGCACCAGCGCGGGCATCACCAGCGTGAACCAGGCGGCGCGAATCGGCCGCTTGCCGAAGTGCCCCAGGTCGGCGTACAGGGCTTCAGCCCCGGTGACGCACAGCACCACAAAACCCAACGCGACAAACGCCACCTTCGGCTCTAACGCCATGAACAGCAGCGCGTGATGTGGGCTCAGCGCCCACAGCACCGCCGGGTTGCGCGCGATGTGCAGCACGCCGAGCAAGGCGATCACGAGGAACCACAGCACCGTCACCGGTCCGAAGAATTTGCCGATGCCTCCGGTCCCGTGGCGTTGGACGACAAACAAGAGCGTCAGCACCAGGAGCGACACGGGCACCACGAAGCGGTGCAGCCCGGGCGCGGCGACCTCCAGACCCTCCACTGCACCGAGCACCGATACCGCCGGCGTGATCACGCCGTCGCCAAAGAAGATCGCCGTGCCGAAAATGCCCAGCACCAACAGGCGACGCCGCAGCGCCGGGCGTTCTTTCACGGCCTGCGATGCCAGCGCCAGCATCGCGATCAAGCCCCCCTCGCCGTGGTTGTCGGCTCGCAGGATGAGTACCACGTACTTGATCGAGACGATCACGGTAATCGTCCAGAACATCAACGACAACACGCCGAAGATGTTGGCCGGCGTCAACGCCACGTGGGCGGGCGCGAACACCTCCTTGAACGCGTAGAGCGGGCTGGTGCCGATGTCGCCATAGACGACACCGATGGCGCCCAGCGTCAGCGCGGCAAGGTTGGACGAAGGTTGTTGGGATGTCACTGTCGGGCCGGCGCCACGCGGTTGGGCGCTGGCCTCAGAAGCCGGACATTGTGCGCCAGGCCAGGCCTTGGCGCGTGCCGGTCGCGCGGTCGGTCTTCACTCGTAGGTTTCGGCGTTCGGGTCGGTGGCTTCGAGCTCGTAGCTCGCCGCCACCATCGCCAGCCGTGCAACCACGCCGTACATGTAGAAGCGATTCGGCGCACTGACGCCGGGCTTCACGCCCAGACGGGGCATCTGGTTCGATTCGGCGAACGCCAGCGGCACAAAGCTGGCGCCCGGTGCGTTCAGGTTCTCGTCGATACCACGCTCGGCATTGACGCGATAGAAGCCACCCACCACATACCGATCGATCATGTAGACGACCGGTTCAGCGACGGCGTCGTTGACACGTTCGTAGGTGGGCACGCCCTCCTGCAGGATCACTTCGCTGACTTCCCTGCCGTCTCTCATCACGCTCATCTTGTTGCGGGTCAGACCAGCGAGGTTGGCCAACTCGCGCGCATCGCGCACCGTCATGATGCCCATGCCGTGGGTACTGGCGTCGGCCTTGACGATGATGAACGGTTTTTCCTGAATGCCGTATTCCTTGTATTTGCGGCGGATTTTCGTGAGCAGCGCGTCGGCATTCGTCGTCAGGCATTCGGTGCCGCTGGCGTCACCGAAATTCACCTCGCCGCAGTGGGCGAAAAGCGGGTTGATCAGCCAGGGGTCCATGCCGAGCAGCTTGGCGAACTTCTTCGCCAGTTCCTCATAGGCGGCGAAGTGCTTGGTCTTGCGCCGCACGGTCCAGCCGGCGTGAAGCGGAGGCAACAGGTATTGCTCATGCAGGTTGACCAGAATCCTCGGCACGCCGGCAGACAAGTCGTTGTTGAGCAGAATCGTGCAAGGGTCGAAACCCTTCAGGCCCAGCCGCCCGCGCGAGCGCACGAGCGGCTCGAGTGTCAGCGTCGTGCCATCGGGCAGCGCAACGTCAGTGGGCTTGGTGATCGCGTCATCGAGCGTGCCCAGGCGCACATTCAGCCCGGCCTGGTGAAAAATCTGCATCAGGCGAGCGACATTGGCCAGGTAGAACGTGCTTCGGCCCTCCTTCTCCGGGATGAGCAGGAGGTTCTTCGCTTCGGGGCATATCTTTTCGATGGCGGCCATCGCCGCCTGGATCGCCAACGGCAGCATTTCCACCGTGAGGTTGTTGAACCCGGCGGGGAAGAGGTTGGTGTCCACCGGTGCGAGTTTGAAGCCCGCATTGCGCACATCCACCGAGGTGTAGAACGGCGGCGTGTGCTCCATCCACTCCAGTCTGAACCAACGCTCGATGGCGGGCAGCGATTCGAGAATGCGCTGTTCCAGTTCGTTGATCGGCCCGGTGAGAGCGGTGAGGAGGTGCGGAACCATGGCGTTGGGCCGGGTGGGTGTGCCGAGGCGTGGATTCTAGGCATCTGGGGACGCCCGCTGCTGACTCAAGCGTCCGTGCGAGGCGATGCCTATACAACAAGGGCCACCTTCCGGTGGCCCCCTTGCAACCTTCGACGGCGCGCGAACCTGAAGTCCGCGCGCCTTTCAATGGCTCAGTTGTGGTACGCGGTCTCGCCGTGCGAGGTGATGTCCAGGCCCTCGCGCTCTTCGTCTTCCGGAACGCGCAAACCAATCACGAGATCGACGATCTTGAACGCGACGATGGCCACGACACCCGACCAGACGATCGTCAGCAACACCGCCTTGAGCTGAATCCAGACCTGGGCGCCGATGCCATTCGATGTCATCGCGACTGTCACCCAGTCACCCACCAGGCCGGGACCACCGAGGGCCTGGGTGTTGAAGACGCCGGTGAGCAGCGCGCCCACGATGCCGCCCACGCCGTGCACACCGAACACATCGAGGGAGTCGTCTGCGCCGAGCATCTTCTTCAGTCCGTTCACGCCCCACAGACAGGCGAAGCCCGCGACAAAGCCGATCACGATCGCGCCCATCAGGCCGACGTTGCCGCACGCCGGCGTGATGGCCACCAGCCCAGCCACCGCACCAGACGCAGCCCCGAGCATCGACGCCTTGCCCTTGGCCAGCGTTTCGCCGATGCACCAGGCGAGCACGGCAGCGGCTGTGGCCGAGAAGGTGTTGATGAACGCGAGCACCGCGCTGTTGCCCGCCTCGAGCGCTGAGCCCGCATTGAAGCCGAACCAGCCGACCCACAGCATGGCCGCGCCCACCATGGTCAAGGTCAGGGAATGCGGGGTGAAGGCTTCCTTGCCATAGCCGACCCGCTTGCCCACCATGTAGGCCCCCACCAGACCGGCCACCGCCGCGTTGATGTGAACCACGGTGCCACCGGCAAAGTCAAGCGCACCCATCTGCCACAGGTAGCCCGCCTTGGCGTTCATCGCGTCGACGACTTCCTTGCTCGTGTACGCATCCGGACCCATCCAGTACCACACCATGTGTGCGATCGGTGCGTAGCTGAACGTGAACCAAAGCGCCATGAACAGCAGCACGGCCGAGAACTTCATGCGCTCCGCAAAGGCCCCGACGATCAGGCAGCAGGTGATCGCGGCGAAGGTCGCCTGGAACGCCAGGAACAGCAGTTCAGGAATCACGACACCCTTGCTGAACGTGGCAGCCATCGCGAACTCGCCCTTGGCTGGATCGAACATGCCCTTCATGAAGACCCGGTCGAAGCCACCGATGAAGGCGTTGCCTTCCGTGAACGCCAGGCTGTAGCCATACAGGCACCACAGCACGACGATCATGGAGAAGGTGACAAACACCTGCATCAGCACCGACAGCATGTTCTTGCTGCGCACCAGGCCGCCATAAAAAAGCGCCAGGCCTGGGATCGACATCATGATGACGAACATCGTGGCCACCACCATCCAGGCGACGTCGCCCTTGTTGGGGGTGGGTGCGGGCGCGGCAGCCGCTGCCGGCGCCGCTGCGGCCTCGGTTGCGGCCGAGGTGGCCGATGCAGGTGCCGAGGCGGCAGCATCGGCCGCAAAGGAATGGCTAGAAATACCCAGCGCGGCAATGCCCAGCGCCAGGATGGCGATCAGTTTTTTCATGGTTGTCTCATTGGTCCTGTTTTCAGAGGGCGTCTTTGCCCGTCTCGCCGGTGCGGATGCGAACCACCTGTTCGAGCGGCGAAACAAAGATCTTGCCGTCGCCGATCTTTCCGGTGCGCGCCGCGGTTTCGATGGCCTCGATGACCCGATCGACGATGCCGTCGTCGACGGCCGCTTCGATCTTCACCTTGGGCAGAAAGTCGACAACGTATTCGGCGCCTCGGTACAGCTCCGTGTGACCCTTCTGGCGACCGAAGCCCTTGACCTCGGTCACGGTCACGCCTTGAACACCGATTGCGCTGAGCGCCTCACGGACTTCATCAAGCTTGAACGGCTTGACGATTGCAGTCACCATCTTCATGGGGGTCTCCTTCGATGAATGCGCCGGTGAGCCGAAACGCACCAGCGACGGGAATCACAATGACTTCGTGAGCGTGACGATCAGACGGGACTTGTTGACATCGCCGTAGCCCGCTGGAGCGGCAGCCGTCTTGTTGGCTCCGACAACGGCGCCAGCCACTGACAGGCCCGAACCCAGGTCATAGGTGACACCCAACTTGTAGTCGACGAACTTGGGGCCGTAGGTCGTTTCGTTGTCGATCCGGTTGTAGCCCACATGCGCGTTCGCGGTCAGCCCTTTCGCGAACTCGTAGTTGGCGGCCAGGTCGAGGTAGATCGTGCCGCGATTGTCGGCAGCGCCGAAGTAGCGTTTCGAGATGGTGTACGACGCCTTGGCAGTAACGATGCTGTAGCTCAGCGCGCCGTAGACTTCGGTCGTGTTGAACGTCGTCGCAGCAGGGTAGTAGTACTGGAGCACGCCGACGTCGTAAACCAGGTCCTTGCTGATTTCGCCCTTGTAGCCGCCGTACAGATCGACCTCGGTACCACCACCAAAGCCGATGCTCGAGTTCCAGTTTCCGAGGTAAAAACCGCCAAGCGCATAGTCGAAGCCGCCCTGCACTGCCGCCACCGACTGCCGTGTCGGGTCGGACTGGTCTTGGCCGCGGTACTTGTACTTGCTCGTCAGGCTGATGTTTCCTGTCACCGGCGAAGGGGCATCGGCCGCGACTGCAGCAGTGACGACGAGAGATGCCAGGACAGACAGGCCAACGATGGTATTTTTCATTCAGGTCTCCGATGGGGAAGTAGAGGAAGGGGTCAGGACACTTTTGCACCTTCCATGCCAAGCTTTGCACCCGCGATTGCGCCCTGGCTCGGCGCATTCATGCCACTTCGCGCATTGAATACGCACCAAATTGGGTCTTTGGCGGATTCGTCCCTCACTTGGTGCGGTTCGCGGCCAGGCGCCCGCTGCACCAGCCGAGGGCACAATCGATGCGCCTCACGCATGGCTGGCCCTCCGCGGGCCGCGCGAGAGTTCGGAGACTGAATGTCACTAGCCCTCGTCTACAGTCGCTCGCTCGATGCGCTTCAGGCGCAACAGGTCAATGTCGAAGTTCACCTGGCCAATGGCTTGCCCAGCTTCACGCTGGTCGGGCTGGCAGAGACCGAAGTCAAGGAGTCGCGCGAGCGCGTGCGGGCAGCACTGCAGAACAGCGGCCTCACGTTTCCTCACAACAAGCGCATCACTGTGAACCTGGCGCCGGCCGAGTTGCCCAAGGAATCGGGCCGCTTCGACCTGCCCATCGCGCTCGGTATCCTGGCGGCCAGCGGCCAGATCGACGCGGCCCGCCTGGAACAGTTCGAATTCGCAGGGGAGCTTTCGCTCTCGGGTGAGTTGCGCCCGGTGCGAGGTGCTTTGGCCTTGGCGCTGGGTGTGCGCAAGATGCAGGTGAAACGCGCCCTGATCTTGCCACTGGCAAGCGCCCAGGAAGCCGCGCTGGTCGAAGGCGTCGCGGTCCACGCTGCAGCAAACCTGCTCGACGTGGTCCGCTGGCTCGTCGAACCCGACGACGGTTCGTGCGTCGCGATCCCGCAGGCTCCGCCCTGGCGGCCAGATGTGAGCGGGGTGCTGCCGGATCTGCGCGACGTCAAAGGCCAATCGGGTGCCAAACGCGCGTTGGAAATTGCCGCCGCCGGTTCTCACAGCCTGCTGTTGATGGGGCCGCCTGGCACCGGCAAATCCATGTTGGCTCAACGTTTTGCCGGTCTGCTGCCGCCGCTGAGCGTCGACGAAGCCCTTGAGTCGGCCGCCGTGCTGAGCCTGAACCGGGAGTTCAAGGTCGAGCAATGGCGCCAGCGGGTGTTGCGAGCCCCCCATCACAGCTCGTCGTCTGTCGCGCTCGTGGGTGGGGGTTCACCGCCGCGACCCGGTGAAGTGTCACTGGCGCACCATGGCGTGCTGTTCCTCGACGAACTGCCGGAGTTCCCCCGCACCGCACTGGAGGCCTTGCGTGAACCCCTTGAGAACGGCCGCATTCTCATTTCGCGAGCCGCGCGGCACGCCGAGTTTCCGGCGCGCTTCCAGTTGGTCGCTGCGATGAATCCTTGCCCCTGCGGGCACCTGGGCAGCCCCCTGCAAGCCTGCCGGTGCACACCCGATGCAGTGGCGCGCTACCAAGGCCGCATCAGCGGGCCTTTGCTTGACCGCATCGATCTTCGTGTCGAGGTTCCTGCGGCGTCACCGCAGACCTTGGCCGCAGCGCCCGATGGCGAGCCCAGCGCGGTGATCGCGACCCGGGTGTCCGCAGCACGCGAGCGTGCCCTGGCGCGTCAGGGTTGCACCAACGCGGCTCTGGCTGCAGCGGCGCTGGACGATCATTGCGCACTCGCACCCGCCGCCGCGGGTTTTCTGCAAAGTGCGGCCGCTCGCCTGGGTTGGTCAGGTCGCAGCTTCCATCGCGTGTTGCGCGTGGCGCGCAGCATCGCCGACCTGAACCAGCACGACACGATTGAACTGGCGCATCTCGCCGAGGCGATTCAGTACCGGCGCAGCCCCGCTGCGCCTTGATGCTCGGCGTTGGACGTCTCGCCTAAACGGCCGATTTCAGCGTATTGCCGTGCACCTCGACGCGCGCGCCGACTTTCGGGGCGGTTGCCTGCTCGAAGGTGCGAACGCTGCCGTCGTCCAGGCGAATCTTGATCTGAAAGACAGTCTCGGAGCGAGCGCGTTTCTCCACCTCGTTGCCGGCCAGGCCCCCACCGACGGCGCCCAACACCGTCATCGCGGCTCGGCCGTTGCCGTGTCCCATCTGGTTACCCACCGCCGCACCGAGCACGCCACCCGCGACGGCGCCGACGCCCGTGCCTTCGCCCTTGCGCTGCACTGCCTGAACCGATTCGACCACGCCACAGTAACTGCACACGGCCGCCACCCGCACCGGTTCCGCTGCGGGTTTGGCCGGTTTGGGAACGGGCTTGGCAGGTCGCGGTGGTGTGGCCGCTGTGGTGCTTGGCGATTGCGGCGCCACGCTGCCCGGGGCAGCTTTGTCTGCGGCCGCCGAGTTGACTGGCTTCGCACTGGTCAATGGAACCATTTGCGGCTCAGGGGCGCTCGGTCGGAGTGCGATGGCAGCCGCTGCCGCGAGCGACACCAACGCCAGTCCACCCGCGGCCACCCAAAGGACGGGCGGCTTGGACGGCGCAACTGCGCCCGGAGAAGTTACTGTGGCCATGAGCGCACTCCTGTGGGTTGAATCGGGCTGCTGCAACCTCGACTTGTCCGAGCGTCACAGTGCCTGCCATTGGACGTGAACTTCCGGCCGCCGGGGACCGCACGCCGGGTGCATAGGTAACCGAAGGTCAAGCTGACAGCAGCGAACCGCCTGTCGTCAGGTCTGGCCGCTTGCCCACAAATGGCGCGCCGGACCAGTCGCACAACTGAGCGTTAGAGCAAAGATGCCAGCGAACGTCGGGCGGCCGCAACGTCCTGCTTGCTTCGGCGCGCCCAGTCCTGTAACTGGTCGTCACCGATCTTGCCGACATTGAAATACGCCGCCTGCGGGTGGGCAAGGTAGAAGCCGCTGACGCTGGCCGCCGGGGTCATGGCCAGGCTGCTGGTCAGGGCCATGCCGATCTCGGCGCAGTCGAGGACCCGGAACAGATCGGACTTGACGCCATGATCGGGGCAGGCCGGGTACCCTGGAGCGGGCCGGATGCCGCGGTACTTCTCGGCGATCAGTTCGGCCGCGCTGAGTGCCTCCTCGGGCGAGTAACCCCAGAACTCGGTGCGAACACGCTGATGCAGCCGTTCGGCAAACGCTTCCACGAGCCGATCGGCCAGTGCCTTGAACATGATGGCGCTGTAGTCGTCGTGTTCGTCCAGGAACTGCTTCTCTTTCTTCTCGATGCCCAGGCCCGCCGTCACGGCGAACAGGCCGATGTAGTCGACTCGCCCGGTTTCGCGCGGCGCGATGAAATCTGCCAGGCAACGGTTGGGTCGGCGCACGCCGTCGACCACCGGCCGTTCGGTCTGCATGCGCAATCCGCGCCAGGTCATCAACACGTCCTGTCGAGACGCGTCGGCATAGATCTCGATATCGTCATCCCCGACCGAGTTCGCCGGATACAGCGCGACAGCACCGTTGGCAGTGAGCCAGCGCCCTTCGATCAACCGCTTCAGCATGCGCTGCGCATCACCGAGGACGCGCCGCGCCGACTCGCCAACAACGTCGTCGCTCAGGATCGCGGGATAGGCCCCGGCCAGATCCCAGGTCTGGAAGAACGGCGCCCAATCGATGCAGGCGGCGATCTCACCGAGATCCTGGTTGCGCAGCACCCTGCGGCCGATGAATTTCGGAACTGCGGGTGTGTAGGCGGGCCAGTCGACCCGGGCCTTGTTGGCACGCGCCTGCGCGAGCGACACCAACGGCACTGCTTTCTTGTTGGCGTGTCGCTCGCGGACCCTGATCGTGTCAGCATTCAGCTCGGCAATGAACGCAGCGGCACGCTCGTCGTTGAGCATGTCGCTGCACACCCCCACCGATCGGCTGGCGTCCGGCACATAGACCACCGGCCCGTCGTAGTGGGGAGCGATCTTCACCGCAGTGTGCACCCGGCTGGTCGTGGCACCGCCAATCAACAACGGCATCTTGCGCAGCCTGAAGTAATCGTCGCGCTGCATTTCGGCGGCCACGTGCTGCATCTCTTCAAGGCTGGGCGTGATCAGGCCGGACAGGCCGATGATGTCGGCGCCTTCGGCTTTCGCTCGCGCGAGGATGTCCTGGCACGGCACCATCACGCCCATGTTGACCACATCGAAGTTGTTGCATTGCAAGACCACCGTGACGATGTTCTTGCCGATGTCATGCACGTCGCCCTTGACGGTGGCAATCACGATCTTGCCCTTCGCGCGCGCCTCGCCGCCGGCCTGGACCAGCGCGTTCTTTTCGGCTTCGATGTAGGGCAGCAGGTGGGCCACAGCCTGTTTCATGACGCGCGCGCTCTTCACGACCTGCGGCAGGAACATCTTGCCCTGGCCGAACAGGTCACCGACGATGTTCATGCCGTCCATCAGCGGGCCTTCAATGACGTGCAGCGGCCGCGCGCCCTGCGCCGACATGGCCTGCCAGGCTTCTTCCGTGTCGACGACGATGAATTCGTTGATGCCGTGCACCAGCGCATGGGTGAGCCGCTCGCGCACCGGCTTGGCACGCCAGGCGAGCCTGGCGCTGTCGTCCTTGGCGACACCTTTGGCGTTTTCAGCCACTTCGATCAAACGTTCACCTGCATCGGGCCGGCGGTTCAGGACCACGTCTTCGACGCGCTCGCGCAACAGGGGTTCGAGATCGTCATAAACGCCCATCATCCCGGCGTTGACGATGCCCATGTCCAGCCCGGCACGGATGGCGTGGTAAAGGAACACAGTGTGGATCGCTTCGCGCACCGGGTCGTTGCCGCGGAACGAAAAGCTCACATTGCTCACCCCACCGCTGACCTTCGCGCCAGGCAGATTCTTTTTGATCCAGCGCGTGGCATCGATGAAGTCAACGGCGTAGTTGTTGTGCTCCTCGATGCCGGTGCCGATGGCGAAGATGTTCGGGTCGAAGATGATGTCTTCGGCCGGAAAGTCCAGTTCATCGACAAGGATTCGGTAAGCGCGCTCGCAGATGTCGGTCTTGCGCTTCAGGGTGTCGGCCTGGCCGGTTTCGTCGAAGGCCATCACCACGGCCGCAGCGCCATAGCGCCGCACCAGCCTGGCCTGCTGCTTGAACGCTTCGACGCCCTCCTTCAGGGAGATCGAATTCACGATGCCCTTGCCTTGCACGCACTTCAGCCCGGCCTCGATGACCTCCCACTTCGAGCTGTCGATCATGATCGGCACCCGCGCTATTTCGGGTTCGCCGGCGATCAGGTTCAGGAAGCGCACCATCGCTGCCTTGCTGTCGAGCATCGCCTCGTCCATATTGACATCGATGATCTGGGCCCCGCTTTCCACCTGTTGCCGGGCCACCGCCAGTGCCTGCTCGAACTGCCCGCCCAAAATGAGCTTGGCAAACGCCTTCGACCCGGTGACGTTGGTGCGTTCGCCGATGTTGACGAACAACGAGCCCTCGCCGATCAACACCGGTTCGAGGCCGGAGAGCTTCATGGGCGGCGGCGAAGCTTGAGGGTGGTTCATGCGCTGGTTCCGCGGAATCGAAGCGGCCGCGACGCTCACCGCAGCCCGTGGGGGTCGGTGAGCGCGGTTGAGTTCGGCGCGGGCAACACCACCGCGCAACATGCCCAAGCCTGGCAGGGTCGGCGCTCACGCCGGTCCTGTCGCAACGCTCCTTGGGCACCGTGCATTGTACGGTTACCACTGGTCACCTCGCCCGGCTTGCCGGCGCACTGAGAATCGCATGCAATGCGCTCATGATGAGACATATGCACGCTGTTGCGATGCTGCGGCGTTGGCCCCTTGCGGTGGTGGCGGGGCTGTTCGGATGTGCGTCGCCGCCCGTGCCGGTGGCCGAGCCCCCTGCGCCGGTTCCGCTCGAGCGACCCACCGCGACTGTCGCCGCGCCGCGCAGCCAATCTGCTTTTGTGTGGTCGGATCGCCTTGCCACGGCGGCACGCAAACTGCGCGACGACCTCCAGGCGCCTGGCGTCAACGTGGCGCAAGCGCCCGATCAACGCTTGTGGATCAGCTTTCCCGCGGACGCGGTATTCGCCACCGGCCGTTCGGCGGTCAAGCCACCTGCGACGCCATGGCTGGATCGCATCGCCTTGACGCTTCGCGAACAGCCCCGCGCCGAGGTGCAGATCCTGGGCGAACCCGACTCTCAGAGCCGCGATGACGTGGCCAGCCGCGTGCTGGCGTTGGATCGCGCTTCGAGTGCGCGCGATTGGATCGTGGCACGCGGCGTCTCAGCGCAACGCGTCTCGGTGGCCGGGCGACGCCCGCGCACGCAGGCGCCTGCCGACGAGCGCCGACTTGACATCTTTGTCGGAGAACGTGCCTCCTCGCCGCGCTGACGCCAAGGCGCGCGCGGCGAACGTTGTTCGCAAGTGAGATGCACCCCGCAAATTCAGGCCCGTCAAGCTGCCTCGATCGCTTCACGGCGACCGGCTGCTGGGTCGATGCCGCAAATCAGTGTCCGTGGTGACCCGGGTCAAGCGGCCAGCAGGCTGGCGAACAGGGGGTCGTTGCGCGAACGCGGGCGATAGCGCGCCACGCGAGCGGCGATTTCGGCAATGTGCTCCGGCGTCGTTCCGCAGCAACCGCCGGCAATGTTGAGGAAGCCGGCGCGGGCGAACTCTTCGAGCAGGTTGCCCGTGACCTCAGGCGTTTCATCGAAGCCGGTGTCGCTCATCGGATTGGGCAAGCCCGCGTTGGGGTAGCAGCTCACGAACGTGTCGCCAGCCACCCGGGCCAACTCTTCAATGTAGGGCCGCATCAGCGCCGCGCCCATGGCGCAGTTCAACCCCACGGCGAGCGGCCGCGCATGGCGCACACTGTGCCAGAACGCACCCACCGTCTGCCCCGACAGGATGCGACCCGACGCGTCTGTCACGGTGCCTGAGATGATCACCGGCAGCCGTTCGCCGCTGCGCTCCATCAATTCGTCGAGCGCGAAAATCGCCGCCTTCGCGTTGAGGGTGTCGAAGATGGTCTCGACCAAGAACAAGTCACACCCGCCTTCGAGCAAGCCTTCCGCCTGCTCGAGATAGGCCTCGCGCAACTCGTCGAAGCTGACATTGCGCGCCGCAGGGTCGTTGACATCCGGACTGATGCTCGCGGTGCGCGGCGTCGGGCCCAGGGCGCCCGCCACGAAGCGCGGCTTGTCGGGGGTGCTGAAACGCTCGCAGGCGCGGTGTGCCAGCCGGGCCGCCGCCAAGTTCATCTCCTTGGCGAACGCCTCGAGGCCGTAGTCAGCCTGCGCCACCCGGGTGGCACCGAAGGTGTTCGTCTCGATGATGTCGGCTCCCGCCGCAAGGTAGGCCTCGTGGATCTCGGAGATCACTTCAGGCTTGGTGATCTGCAGCAGGTCATTGTTGCCCTTCAGGTCCTTGGCATGGTCGGCAAAGCGTTCACCACGGTAGTCGGATTCACCCAGCCTGTGACGCTGAATCATGGTCCCCATGGCGCCGTCCAGCATGACGATTCTCGACAGCAGAATCTGCGGCAAGGCCGCAGCGCGGGTGTAATGAATGGCTTTCATCCAGCTATTGTAGAAAGGGCGCGCGACCGCGCGGCTGGCGCCGCGTTGGCCTGCCCGGGGAGCAACTTTCGCGGCCCGGGAGCCGCGCCCAGTTCACCCAGGTCGCCTGCAGCGGATCGATTCTTGCATCGCGCCGCCGAGCAGCACTGTGGAGCAGCAGGCCCGGGTTCAGATGGAACCGATTGCGCTCACTGCAACACAGGGGGCAAGGTCTCCTTGAACAGGGACTTGCGAAACGCCAGGGCGCGTGGTCCAACGTCGTTGATGGCCCACAGCGCCAGCGCTTTGGCAGACATCGGCTTGGCAAACAAGTAGCCCTGCAATTCGTTGCAGCCCATCGCGCGAAGGATCTCGCGCTGCCCCTCGGTTTCGACGCCCTCGGCGACCACGCGAATCTCGAGTGCTTTGGCCAGGTTGACTACGGCCTCGACCACCGCACGCGCATCCGCACTGGTTTCCAGGTCGGACACGAAACTTTGATCGATCTTGAGTTCGCCGGGACGCATCTTGCGCAGCGTCGAAAGGCTCGAGTAGCCGGTGCCGAAGTCATCGATCGACAAATGAACACCCAGGGTATTGAGGGCGTTGAAGATCTTCATCGTGGCCTCGGTGTCTTCCATCGCATCGGACTCGGTGATCTCGCAAGTCAGCAGCTGCGGGTTGATGCCGTGCTTCTTGAGCGCGGCCTCGATGCGTTCGGGCAGGTCTGCCTTGCGCAGCTGATGCACCGAGAGATTGATGGCAACGCGCATCCGCAGGCCTTCGTCACGCCAGATGCGAGCCTGGCGGCAGGCTTCGCTGATGACCCAATCGCCGATCGATCCGATCAGGCCGAAGCGCTCGGCAATGGGGATGAAAACACCGGGGCTGATGATGCCTCGCGTCGGATGATGCCAGCGCAGCAGCGCCTCGGCGGCAGTGATTTCGCCGCTCGGCGCATCGATCTTGGGCTGGTAGAACAGCTGCAATTCCCCCTGCGCGAGCGCCAAACGCAAGTCCCGCAACAGGTCCACCTGTTTGACAGCGCTCGGGCCACTCATGCGGGCCTCGAAGAAGCAGTAACTCGCACCCCCCATGCCCTTGGCCGACCGCATCGCTGCATCGGCGTGCGCGATCAGTCTGGACAGCGCACCATTGTCCGGATACATCGCAATGCCGATCGAGCACGACAGCGTGGTTTCACGGCCGTCCAGCCGGCACGGTTGGCTGAAAGCGTCGAGCACCCGCGTGGCCTGACGTGCGACTTCCTCGTTGCTCGGGTCGTCGGGCAGCAGCAGCAGGTATTCATCGCCGCCCAGGCGCGCGGCCATGTGCGGCCGTGCCAGCGTGCGCAGGCGTCGGGCCATCTCGCGCAGAATGCGGTCGCCGCCCCGATGGCCGAACGATTCATTGATGGGTTTGAAGCCGTCGATGTTGATGAAGAGCAAAGCGAGACGATGCTGCGCCGCGTCGGCCTTCTGAACCGCCTGGGCAAGCGTGGTTTCGAACATCTGACGGTTCGGCAAATCGGTCAGCGTATCGCGAACCGCCTGCTGTTGGGCCGAGCCCTTGCCACGCTGCGCTGCCTGACGCGAACGCGCCTCGGCCAGCGACGCAAGCGTCATCGCCAGCAGCACCGCCACTGAACCCACCGCCGCCAGGACAGCCAACGTACCGGTCGACAAGCGCGCCGCATAGGCCGATGTTGCCGTTGCGTTCAAGGTGGCGCCGGCCAGAACCAGGCCTTCGCTGGCGGTCAGCCCGAGCGCTACGAAGGCCGCAGCGCCGAGTTCGCGATACAGCAATTTGATCGGGGTCTGGATGCGCAACTGGAAGAACAGGCCCAGCGCAAGGGTGCAGGCGAGAATCGCGGCGGCGAACGCGATGATGAGCTCGAGTGCCTTCCATTGAATTGCAGGCTGCAGCCCCAGCGCCCAAACCGCGGTCAACAAGGTGGCCACCATGCCCAAGCCCAGTCCCGTGCCGGCGACGACGACGCGCTGCACGGTAATGTCCCGGTGCGTGATCCAGCCCAGGCAGGCCATGCTGATGGCCATCGCCAAGCCCCAGGCCCCGAGAATCCGCACGGGGTGGTAGCCCAGCGCCAGTGCCGGGGCGAGCGCCGACAGCGCCACCACATGGGCGGCCCACAGACCGGTGCCCAAACCCAGCGCAACCCCGACCACCCAGCGCAAGCCGACGCGTCGGCGATCGCCCAGCGCACGCTGCACCATGTCAAGAGCAACAAAGGCAGCAAAGAACGCCACGAAAGCGGCCAAGGCCATTCGGCCCAGCAAGCCCGGTGGATCGTCAGTCATCCATTCCATCAGCACACACCCCGAAACCCAGCGGACCACCACGGTGCCGCACGACGACGTGCGACAAACGTTTGATGTCGGCAGGTGGCCGCTGAGCTTAAGGGGGTAATGCGACGAGCAGACGCGTCGCTGCGCGACCTTGCGCCTTAGTGCACGAACCCGATGCCGCGAAGATGCCGCACTTCGGGTTTGACACGGTGCTCGGCCTCCAACTGGGACAGGAACTCGTCGGGTTCGAACACCTCGCCGAGGATATCGACCTGGCGTTTCACGGAAGCAAAGTCGCCCGGCGTCAACGCGTCCAGGCGGGCCAGACGCTGGCGCTGCTCCTCAGTGAGCCGCGGCGCGGCGCCTGCGAGTGCTTCGACGACATACATTCGTTCGCGTTGCGACTGTGTGAGCGGCTTGAACTGGATCTTGAATGTGAAGCGCCGCAGTGCCGCTTCGTCCAACTCGAGAAAGAGGTTGGTGGTGCAGATGAAGACCCCCGTGTAGCGCTCCATGCCCTGCAGCATTTCATTCACTTCGCTGATTTCGTAGCTTCTCTCTGCGAGCCGGCGGCTGCGCAGGAAACTGTCCGCCTCGTCGAGCAGCAGCACGGCTTCCTCGGCTTGCGCTTCGGCGAACATCTTGGCCATGTTCTGTTCGGTCTCGCCGACGAATTTGCTGACCAGGTCACTCGCCTGACGGATCATCAACGGGCGCTGCAACTCCTGCGCGAGGTGCTCACCCAGCGCGGTTTTGCCCGTGCCCGGCGGTCCGTAAAAACACAGCGTGCCAAAGTGTTTGCGGCGCAACGCCTCGATGATTTTGGGCACTTCGAAGCGCGACTCGGTGTTCACCAGCGAGAGGTCGTATTGCGTCACGACGCGCCGCGCCGCGCGCTCGTTGGAACTGTTGCCCAACGCCTTGTCGGCGTTGCCCAGTTGCCGCTCGATCAGCGTTTCAACTGCCGCGCCGTCGCCGGCGAGCTGCGCAAACTTCACCGCAGTGCGAATCTGCGCCGGCGTCAGGCCGCGGCGTGCCGCAAGGCGGGCCGCGAACTCCGGGTCGACGGCCACCCCGACCAAGGCACGGCTCACCAACACCTCCCGCGCACCGGGTGGCGGACTCTTGAGTTCCAGGTGGTACTGGAAACGGCGCCGAAACGCGAGGTCGATCTGCTCGATGCGGTTCGTCACCCAGATCACCGGCACCGGATTGGTCTCGAGCAGCTGGTTGACCCAGGCCTTGCCGCTGACACTGCCGGTGGGTGCGCCATCGCCGGTGTCCATGCGGGCCATCAATTGGGCCGCCTCGGTCGAAATGGGCGGGAACACATCTTCGACCTCGTCGAACAGCAGCGCCACATTGCTGCTGGCCTTCAAAAACACCTGGCTGATCTGCAGGGAACGATAACGGTCGCGGCCACTGAGCGAGTTGCCGTCCCGGTCGGCGTATTCAACTTCGTAAAGTTCCAACCCAGCGGCCTGCGCCGCCACCTTGGCCAGCTCGGTCTTGCCGGTGCCGGGCGGGCCGTACAGCAGCACGTTCACGCCCGGCTCCTTGCGTGCCACCGCGTTTCGCAGCAGGTCGATGATCATGGTCTGATCGACGCTGACAAAGTCGAAGTCGGTTTCACTGAGCTGGCTGCGCTTGGCCGGTCGCGTGAACACCGCCATCAGGTCGGAGGGACCCTCGTACTTGCGCATCAACACCTGCGGCAACTGCTCGCTGACCTTCATCAGGTCGGCCAGGTCGGTGATGTTGTGCTCAGAGATCAGGTTCTCGACCATGCCGATGCGTTCCAGCCGTGAGCCGGCGCGCAGGGCCTCGGCCACATCGGTCGCGCTGACACCGGCCACACTGGCGATCGCCGCATACGCCTCCTGCGCATTGGCGACCTTGAATTCGACCAACAGGCCACGCAGATCGCGCTGGTAGCGCGCCAACGTGCCATAAAGCAGCAAGGCCCGTTC
>JANNKS010000540.1:0-6753 GCA_031396425.1 Rhizobacter sp.
CCAGCGCCGCTCCGACGGCAACCCGTTCTATATCCAGCAACTCACGCTCGAATTGCGCGAGTCGGGTCACATCGAGATCGTCGGCGGCCGCTGCAACCTGCGCAAGGACATCGCCGAACGCGTGGCGAACGCACTTCCCGGCACGCTGAGGGGCGTGATCACGAGCCGTGTCGACCGTCTCGGCGACGATGAACAGCTGGTCCTGAAAGTCGCCAGCGTGTTCGGTCGGGTATTTTCCGAAGCCGGCTTGAGCGCGATCTACCCGATCGCGCAGCAGGGCAAGCGCATCGTCGAGGTGCTGCTGGGCCTGCTGGGCAGCAACCTGCTCACGCGCGAAACGGCCGACGGTGAGCCCGGCTACGCC
Organism: Rhizobacter sp.; assembly: GCA_031396425.1. GTDB lineage: Bacteria > Pseudomonadota > Gammaproteobacteria > Burkholderiales > Burkholderiaceae_C > JAEMQF01. The sequence goes on from JANNKS010000540.1 coordinate 365, forward strand.
TTCGCTCATGCGCTGGTGCAGGAGGCGGTCTACGAACTGCTGCCGATGGCGCAGCGCAAGCGTCAGCATGGCCGCATCGCGGACTGGCTCGAAGAACAGCACGGCGACGCGATCGCGGGTTTTTTCGGCGTGCTCGCGAACCACTGCATGCTGGCCGAGGAGTTCCCTCGCGCGCTCGACCATCTCGAAGGCGGCGCGCTGACGGCGATTCGCCATTCGTCCTATCGCGAGGCGATCTCGAATATCGAAAAGGCGCAACGCGTCGCGTCGGAGCGCCGGCTCGACCCGGATCCGCTGCGCCGGGCACGCTGGCACACGCTGCTCGGCGACAGCCACCATGAACTTTCGGAATACAAGCAGGCCGAGCAGCATTACTTCACCGTCCTGGCGTTGCTCGAGCGGCCGTTCGCGACGGGCCAGCTGAGCCAGATCGGCGGCGTGCTCGCGAACCTCGCCCGACTGATGGCCGCGCCTGCCGCGACCCCGAGCGCAGCCAGCACCGACGCCGCCGCGGGCGGCGCGCCGTGCCTGATCGCGCACGCGTATTCACGGCTGGGGGAAATCTGTTATCACAAGAACAAGCCGTTGACCTTGCTGCAACTGACGCTGATGTCGTTTCACGCCGCGTCGAAATCGAAGTCGATCCCGGAGATGTCGGCGGCGCACGGCGCGCTGGCGATTGCCTTCGGGCAGGCGGGTCTGGCGGGCGCCGCGCGCCGCTACGCTCAGCGTGCGATCGACCTGGCCGAGGCGCGGCCTTCCGACGTCAACGCGGTGGCCTACGCTCACCTGCTCGCCATGGTGTACGCGTCGAGCCGTTGCGACTGGCCGCTGCTCGACGCGAGCGGCAGTCGGGCGGAGGCCCTGTACTCGGACCTCGGCGACGCCTTTCGCATCGCCTCAGCGCAGGCGCTGCAGCTGACCGGTGCGATCCAGCGCGGCCAGTACCAGCGCGCCCAGGCCATTCTCGACAAGATGGCGCCGACCATCGCGAGCGGCGCTGATGCGCGCGTCGCCGGCTGGGCACTGGACAGCAAACTCCAGATGGCGATCGCGTGCGGCCAGGTCGCGCGTGCCGACATCGAGGCGCGCATGAGCGCCGCGGCGAACGTCGAATCGCTGGTCGACCGGCTGATGTCGTGCGGCACCGTCGCCTCGGCCTGGTTGCGGCTGGGGGAAACGGAACAGGCCATGAAGTCGGCGGCACAGGGCGTCGAGCTGCTGCTGGGGCAGACGCCGGTGGCCGGCGCCGGGTACATCTATGGGCCTTTGGGCATCGTCGAAGCGTTGCTCGCCGGCTGGGAGCTGCAGGCGCCAGGGGCCGGGCCGCACGCGCTGAAAACGGGGCGCGCCTGCGCGATGCTGAACACCTACACCCAGCAGGTGCCCAGCACCCGGCCGCGCGGTTATTTCCTGCTTGCGCGGCACGCCGAGCTCAAGGGGTCGAAGCGGCAGGCGACGTCGCTGTGGCGCAAGGCCGCGGCGGCGGCGCAGGCGCAATCGATGCCCTACGACCAGGCGGCGGCGCTGCTTGCGCTGGGGCAGCGATTGCCGGCCGGCAACCCGGAACTGGCGCAGGCGCGCGAAATCTTCGCGTCGCTGCGGGTCCCGGAGCCGGCGATCTTCCAACCCACGGGTTCAACCTGACGCAGGGGGCGCGCCGTGCCAATACGCAGAATTGCGATCCTCGGCGGCGGCATGGCGTCGCTCACCGCCGCATACCAGCTCACGCGCACCGAGGCTTTGCGCGCGAAACACGAGGTGACGGTCTACCAGATCGGTTGGCGCCTCGGCGGCAAGGGCGCGACGGGGCGCCGCGACGGCCGCATCGAGGAACATGGCCTGCACATCTGGTTCGGCTATTACGACAATGCCTTCCGCATGCTGCGTGAGGTGTTCCGCGACGGTGCGCGCGATGCCGATCACGCGCTGAAGACCTGGCGCGACGCGTTCAAGCCGCACTCGTTCACGCCGATCGGACCGGACTTCTTTCCGGTGAACTGGCCGACCAATGCCGCCGTGCCCGGTGATGGCCATGTCTTCTGGACGCCTTGGCAGGCCTTCACGCAGCTGCTCGACATGGTGGCCGCGACGCTGCGCACCTGGCACGAGAGCCGCGAGCAGCTGGGGCAGCCGCATGCCAGCCCGGTGACGGTGTCGCCGCGCGTGCGCGAGCAGCTGGTGGAATCAGGCGCATTGACGGCGCTGCAAGGACGCGACTTTTCGCATGCACACCATGCGCTCGACGCCGCTGCGAACTGGGCGCGCGCCATCGGCGACACGCACCACGGCCCGCTGAACCATCACTTGCGCAGCCTGAGCGACCTGGTCGGGCAGACGCACCTCGCCTTCGCCGCCAGCGTGCCCGCGATCGGCGCCGACACCGAGCAGGGCGTCATGCGCGACATGCTCGACATCCTGCGCGGCTTCGTGCACGGCTTCGTGCACGACTTCCTGATCGACGGCAAGACCGCGCGCGACGTCGACGCGGCTGAATTCCGGGCCTGGCTGGTCAGCCACGGCACCTCGCCCGAGGTTGCGGCCGGCTCGTTCATCACGCGCGCGCTGTACGACACCATGTTCCAGTACGAAGACGGTGATCTGCAGCGGCCGAGTTACGCCGCCGGCACCGCCGTGCAGGTGGTCCTGCGGATGTTCGGCTGCTGCAAGGGCGCGGCGCTGTGGGAAATGCAGGCCGGCATGGGCGAGGTGGTGGTCTCGCCGCTGGTCCAGCTGCTCAAGTCGCGCGGCGTTCAGTTCCGCTTTTTCCGCGAAGTCACGCAGCTCGCGCTCGATGCGACGTGCACGCGCGTGGCGCAGATCCATCTCACGGTGCAGGCCGAAACCCACGGCGCCGAGTACGTGCCGACCTTCAAGGAGGCAGGGCTCGACTGCTGGCCGGCCCAGCCCTTCTGGGACCAGTTGAAAGACGGCGACCGTCTGCGCGCCGCCGGGGTCAACTTCGAGTCGCCCTGGTCGGCCTACGCGCCGGCGGGGCACGAAGTCCTGCACGAGGGCGCCGACTTCGACGAGGTCGTGCTCGGCATCTGCCTCGGCGCGTTCAAGAAGCTGAACGCCGACCCGACGCTCGCCGATCAACTCACCGCGGCGAACCCCGCGTTCAGGGCGATGGCCGAAAACATCGGCCTGTTGCCGTCGATGGCGATGCAGTTGTGGTCGCCGAAGACGCTGCCCGAGCTCGGCTGGAAGCTGCCCAAGCCGGCCACGGTGGCGGGCGCGCTGCCGCTCGACATCTGGGCCGACATGACGCAGACCCTGGCCTTTGAACGAGCGTCGGGCAAGGTGACGCCGAAATCGGTCCACTATTTCACCGGTGTGATGGCGTCGAGTGCTTTTCGCAACCCGCGCAGCGCGCACACGACGCAACACGACAGCGAAGCCGCGCTGTTGCGCATCTGCGAAAGCTGGCTCACGACGCAAGGGCCGCGCATGTGGCCCAACGCCACCCATGCCGACGGCAGTTTCGACTGGAACGTGCTGCTCGCCGAGCCCGGCGTCACCGGCGCGGCGCGTCTTCAGCAGCAGTACGTTCGTGCCAACGTCAGCCCGGCGGAATGTTGCGTGATCTCCGCCGCCGGCAAGACGCGCTTCCGATTGAAGGCGCAGGCCTCGGGGTTTGCCAACCTCAAGCTCGCGGGAACCTGGGTCGACACCGGCTTCAACACCGAGTGCATCGAAGCGGCAGTGATGAGCGGCATGCAGGCGGCGCGCGCGATTTGCGGCGAGCCCGTGCATGTGCTCGGCGAAGACCTGCTGCAGCGCCCCGGCCACGGGCTGGGTGGGTGGGCGGCGCCGCTGCAGATTCTTGAAGAGGCTGCAGAGTTCATCGAGGGCGGCGTGCGCAATCTGCAGAAGATCGCGCGGTGGGTGTTCGGTGATCGACGGCCGCAGGGCCCGGGGAGCGACACATGAGCAGCCTGCCCCCCGGCGAGCGCAGGAAGGTCGCGATCCTCGGCGGCGGCGTCGGTTCGATGGTCGCGGCCTTCGAGCTCACACAAGAGCCGCACTGGGAAGACAAATACGAGATCACCGTCTACCAGCTTGGCTGGCGGCTCGGCGGCAAGGGCGCGAGCGGGCGCGAACTCGGGCAGGGCGAGCGCATCCTGGAACACGGCCTGCATGTCTGGGGCGGCTACTACGACAACGCTTTCCGTGTCATGCGCGATTGCTACGACGCGCTGCAGCGTCCGCACAGCGTGCCGATCCGCAGCGTCGAGCAGGCCTTCCTCGGGGTGAACCAGGTCTACCTCAGCGATTTCGTCGACGATCACCCGCATTTCTGGCGCGTCGATTTCCCGCCCAACGACGCGCGACCAGGCGTCGGCGGCGTCTACTTGTCGCCGCGCGACTACCTGGTCGAGCTGATCGAAGGTCTGAAAGACCTGGTGGCGCGGTTCCCGCTCGGCGGCCCAGCGGGTCTGGCGAGCCTGCTCGCCGCGCTGCCCGGGGAATTTGCGACGCTGCTGGGCAACCTGCAGCCCGCGCACCTGGTCTCGCACCTGCATGTCGCGCATGCGATCACCCGGGCCCTGCCGCGCTCGGGCTCGGGCGGCCCCGCGCACCGCTTGCTGCATTGGCTGCTGCATGAGTTTCTCGCACACCTTGCGAAACAGACCGGCGCGGCGGCGCTGAACCCGACCTTGGCGTCGGTGGCGGCGGCGCTGGAAATCGGCGCGGCCTGCGCGAAGGGCATGCTCGAGGACGGTGTGCTCGAACGCGGCTTTGACGCGATCGACGACATGGAGTGGTCGCAGTGGGTGATGAAACATGGAGCGTCGAAGCGGGCGATGCAATCGGCTGCCGGGCGTTGTTCGTACGACTACGTGTTCGGCTCGCGGGCCGGGGTGCCCGACTTCGAACACCGCGCCGTGGCCGCGGGAACGGCGATGCGCGCGCTGCTGCGCCTTCTGTTCACGTACAAGGGTTCGCTGTTCTACAAGATGAACGCCGGCATGGGCGACATCGTGTTTGCGCCCCTCTACGAACTCCTGGTCCGGCGCGGCGTGAGGTTTCGCTTCTTCCACAAGATCACCAACCTCGGCCTGAGCGCCGACGGCAGGGGCATCGATCGCATCGATATCGAACGCCAGGCGACGCTGAAGGACAAGGCCGAGGGCGCGGCGTACCGGCCGCTGGTCAACGTCGGTGGGCTGCCCTGCTGGCCCGCAGCGCCGCTCTTCGACCAGCTCGACGAAGGCGGCGAGTTGCAACGCAAGGGCATCAATCTGGAAAGCATGTGGGCCGATTGGAACGGAGTTCAGCTGCCGCCGCTGCGCCGCGGGCATGACTTCGATCTCGTCGTGCTGGGCATCGCGCTCGGTGGCCTGCCGGCCATCACGCCCGAGCTGGTGCACCGCCACCCGCCGTGGAAGGCGATGCTCGACAACGTCGCCACCGTCGCCACCCAGGCGATGCAGTTCTGGTTTAACGACAAGCTCACCGACCTCGGCTGGGTCGCCGAGAGCGGCATCCTGACCGGCTACTACGAGCCCATGGACACCTGGTCGGACATGTCATTCCTGTTGCCGCGCGAAAACTGGGGCCAGGTGGCGCCGCAACAGATCTCCTATTTCTGCACCGTCTTCAAGCCCACCGAGCCAGCACCGCCGTTCGGCCCCAACGAATATCCGCAGCGCCAGCTTGCCGCGATGAAGGCGGCGTGCCTGCCCTGGATCGACAAGCGCCTGACGCAGCTGCTGCCCAACACCGAAGGGGCCGGCGGCCGCTTCGATTGCGCCAGGCTGTTCGACAAGAATGGCGGCAGCGGCGCGGCGCGCCTGGACGCGCAATATTTCCGCGTCAACGTCGATCCGCCGTCCGAGCTCTACGTGCAGTCGGTTCCCGGCAGTACGAAATACCGCCTTGCCGCCGATGGCAGCGGCGAAACCGGCCATCTGGGCATTGATAACCTGTTCCTTGCGGGCGACTGGCTGCGCACCGGGCTGAACGCCGGCTGCGTGGAAGCGGCGGCGATGGGCGGCCTGCAGGCGGCGCGGGCGATCTCGGGGCGCAACGTCGCCATCGTCGGCGAACGTGACCTGTCCGATTCACCGCTCGCGGCACAGAACGCGAGCCTGCCGTGGTCATTGGCGTACGCCGAAGGGCGGGTCTCGTCGGCGGTGGTCACCGTCGCATGGCCCGCGCACGACGTGGCGCGGCTGCTCGCGCCTGGCCTGACGCTGTTGCCGCAGCACCTCACGGCCGCGGGCACCCATCCGGTGGGCCTGATCTTCGGCGAGCAGAGCCGGGTGCGGGCGAACCTGCTTCCGGTGGGCGGCATGTCGTACCAGGAATGCGCGATCGCGATTCCGTACGTGGGGCTGTCCGGCGCAGCGTCGGCGCAGCGTCGGCGGGCGTGCCGCTGATGA
>JANNKS010000541.1:0-18378 GCA_031396425.1 Rhizobacter sp.
GCGAGTAGCCGATGCCGCTCCAGCCCGCCCGGCTCAGCTCTTCCATCTGCACCACCGAATAGAGCTTGTCGGCGCCGGCGCCGCCGAACGCCTCGGGCATCGTCATGCACAGGAAGCCGTTCGCGCCGGCCTTGCGCCAGACCTCGCGGTCCACGTAGCCCTGCTCTTCCCATTCGGCGTGGAAGGGCGCGATTTCCTTGTCCATGAAGCGCCGGAAGCTGTCGCGAAACGCCTCGTGGTCGGCGCTGAAAAGGGTGCGTTCGATCATGGCCGGGACTCCTGGGAAATCAGCATCGCAGTTGACGCATGCGAGGCGATTTATGAAAAGCAGTTGCTTGGCATTATGTCTATACTGCCATGGTCCCGCCCAGCCAGCCCAACGTTGCAGGAGAACCCCATGACGCAAGCCTTCATCTTCGACGCCATCCGCACACCACGCGGCAAGGGCAAGAAAGACGGCAGCCTGCACGAGGTGAAGCCTGTCAATCTGCTGGCCGGCGTGCTGAGCGAACTGCAGCGCCGCAATGATTTCGACACCGGCCAGATCGACGACGTCGTGATGGGTGTGGTCTCGCCGATCGGCGAACAGGGCTCGGTGATCGCCAAGGTGGCGGCCTTGAAGGCCGGCTGGGACTGGCGCTGCTCAGGTCTACAGATCAACCGCTTCTGCGCGTCGGGGCTTGAAGCGGTGAATCTGGCGGCGCAGAAGGTGCGCTCGGGCTGGGAAGACCTGGTTGTCGCCGGCGGCGTGGAAAGCATGAGCCGCGTTCCCATCGGCTCCGACGGCGGCGCCTGGGCGCAAGACCCCGAAACCAATTCGGCGACGTCGTTCGTGCCGCAGGGCATTGGCGCCGACCTGATTGCGACGATCGAGGAGTTCGCGCGTGAAGACGTCGACGCCTTCGCGATGGAGTCGCAAAAGCGCGCCGCAAGAGCACGCGAGGGCGGCTTCTTCGCCGGCTCGGTGGTGCCGGTGAAGGATTTCCTCGACCAGACCATCCTCGACTTCGACGAGTTCATCAAACCCCACACGACGATGGCCGGCCTGGCCTCGCTGCGCCCGGCGTTCGAGCAGATGGGCGCGATGGGCTTCGACGCGGTGGCACTGGCGCGTTACCCGCAGGTCGAGCGCATCCACCATGTGCACCACGCCGGCAATTCGTCGGGCATCGTCGACGGCGCCGCAGCGGTATTGATCGGCTCCGAAGCGGCCGGCAAGACGCACGGCTTCAAGCCGCGCGCGCGCATCGTCGCCGCTGCGCTCAGTGGCGCCGACCCGACGATCATGCTCACCGGTCCGATGCCGGCGGCGCGCAAGGCGCTCGCGAAGGCGGGCCTGACGATTGACGACATCGACCTGTTCGAAGTGAACGAAGCCTTCGCCGCGGTGCCGATGCGATTCATGAAAGAGATGGGCGTGCCGCACGAGAAGGTGAACGTGAACGGCGGCGCGATCGCGATGGGCCACCCGCTCGGCGCCACCGGCGCGATGATTCTCAATACGCTGATCGACGAGCTGCACCGCCGCAAGTTGCGCTACGGCCTGGCTACCTTGTGCGTGGGCGGCGGCATGGGCATCGCCACGATCGTCGAGCGGGTCTGATTCGATGAAGACGATTGGATATGCGCTCGAGAACGGCATTGCGACGCTGACGTTCGACGAGCCCGGCTCGCCCGTCAACACGATGTGCGAGGCCTGGCAGGCCGACCTGACGAAGGCCGTGGCGCAGTTGGTCACTGACCGCGACCGCTTTCAAGGCATCGTGCTGGCGTCGGCCAAGACCACCTTCTTCGCCGGCGCCGACCTGAAGGGCGTGATGCGCCTCAAGGCCAGCGACAGCGGGCCTGCCTTTACCGGCATCGAACTCGTCAAGAAGAACTTCCGCACGCTCGAAACACTGGGCAAGCCTGTCGTGAGCTGCCTGAACGGCACCGCGCTGGGCGGCGGCTGGGAGCTGGCGCTGGTGGGGCACCACCGCATTGCGGTGAACGACGCCAAGATCCAGTTCGGCCTGCCCGAAGTGACGCTCGGCCTGTTGCCTGGCGCGACCGGCGTGACCAAGATGACGCGTCTGCTGGGGCTGCTGGGCGCGCAGCCGTTTCTCGTCGAAGGCAAACTGTTTGGCCCGCGCGAGGCGCACGAGATGGGGCTGGTGCACGAACTGGTGAGCGACGCTGCGAAGCTGCGCCCTGCCGCGTTGGCCTGGATCGCGGCTAACCAAACCGAGCCCGCCGCGGCGCAACACCCCTGGGACGCGAAGGACTACCGCATGCCCGGCGGCACGGCGGCGAACCCGAAGATCGCTTCCGCCTTGAGCGTGGCACCCGCGATGCTGAAGAAACAGACGCGCGGCCTGTACCCGGCACCCGAGGCGATTCTGGCGTGCATGGCGGAAGGCTCGATCGTCGACTACGAGACCGCGCTGCGTATCGAGAGCCGCTACCTCGTGAAGCTGCTGGTCGGCAGCAACGCGAAGGCGATGATCAACACTTTCTTCTTCAACCTGAATTCGATCAAGAGCGGGCAGTCGCGCCCGGGCCAATCGGCGCGCTTCAAGCCCGGCCGGGTGGGCGTGCTGGGCGCGGGCATGATGGGTGCCGGCATTGCCTACGCGCAGGCGAGCCGCGGCGTGGCGACGGTGCTGAAAGACGTGTCGCTCGAACGCGCCGAACAGGGCAAGGCGTACAGCGTCAAGGTCACGCAGCCGCGGGTCGACAAGGGGCGTTTGAGCGCGCAGGACCAGGCGGCCCTGCTCGCGCGCATCACGCCCACCGACAAGGCCGCCGACCTGCAGGGCTGCGACATGATCATCGAGGCGGTGTTCGAAAACCGCGAGCTCAAAGCCAAGGTCACGCAGGAGGCCGAGGCGAGGCGATGCTCGCGCCCGGCGGCTTCTTCGCGTCGAACACCTCCACGCTGCCGATCAGCGGCCTGGCCAAGGCGAGTGCGAAGCCGGAGAAGTTCATCGGCATCCACTTTTTCAGCCCGGTGGACAAGATGAGGTTGGTGGAAATCATTCGCGGCAAGGCGACCGACGATGACACGGTGGCGCGCGCGTTCGACTATGTGCAGGCGATTGGCAAGACGCCGATCGTCGTGAACGATTCGCGCGGGTTTTTCACCAGCCGGGTGTTCGGCACCTTCGTGATGGAGGGTGCGGCGATGCTGGGCGAGGGCATCCCGGCACCGGTGATCGAACAAGGCGGGCTGCAGGCCGGCATGCCGGTGGGGCCGCTGGCGGTGATCGACGAGACCTCGCTGACGCTCAGCGTGCACGTGCTCGACCAGACACGCGCCGACCTGGCCGCCGAAGGCAAAGCCTTCGTCGCCACACCCGGCCAGCTGTTGATCGAGCGTTTGGTGAAGGAATACAAGCGCGGTGGGCGCGCCGCGGGTGGCGGCTTTTACGACTACCCGGCCGGCGCCAGGAAGCAGCTCTGGGCACAGCTCAAGCCGCTTTTCGAAAAACCCGGCCAGGCCTGGGACCTGCAAGAAGTGAAAGACCGCCTGCTGTACCGCCAGGCGGTGGAAACGGCGCGCTGCCTGAGCGAGAACGTGTTGACGAACGTCGCCGACGCTAACGTCGGCTCGATCTTCGGCATCGGTTTTCCGGCCTGGACGGGCGGCGCGATGCAGTTCATCTACGGGCAGGGCATCGATGCGTTCGAGAAACGCTGCGCGCAACTCGCCGAAAGGCATGGCGACGGCTTCGCGCTCAGTCCGGCCGTGAAAGAGGCGATCCGAAAGCACGAGCCACGCTGGTAGTTGCCCCCGCGTCGCGCGGTGTTCCCGCCCGTCGCCACGGTGCGCACTGGCCGCTGACGCTACAGTGCGGCGATGACTCGCCCTCTGATCGCCCTGGACGCCGACGGCGTGTTGCTCGACTTCCACTGGGCCTATGCCAACGCATGGCAGCGCGCCTTCGGCAGCTTCCCGCGTGAACGCGACCCACTCGCCTATTGGCCGATGGACCGCTGGGACGTGGAGCGACTTGACGAGGCGCGCCGCGAGCAGCTGCGCGCCCACTTCGACGAACAGCTGTGGTCCACCATGCCGGCACTGCCGGGGGCGCTGCACGCCTGCCACCAACTGCACGACGCCGGCTTCGAGCTGATCTGCGTGTCGGCACTCGACGAACAGCATGGCGGCGCGCGCTTGCGCAACCTGCGCGAGCTGGGTTTCCCGATCCAGCGCGTGGTGGCCACCGGCAACGCCGCCGGCAGCCGCAGCCCGAAGGCCGTCGCGATCGAAGCGCTGGCGCCAATCGCCTTTGTCGACGACTATTTGCCCTACCTGCGCGGTATCCCGGCGCAGGTGCACACCGCGTTGGTGTTGCGCGCACCGAACGGCAGCCCGAACAGCGGCGCGGAAATGTCGCTGGCGAAGTCGGTGCATCAGGATCTTGCGGATTTCGTCGAGCACTGGCTCGCGCCGCGGCCGAGCCCGCTCTGAGGCCGGTCGGGCGCTTGCCAAGGAACCGTTTCAGTGGTCCGCTGCGGCGCGGCAAGCCGAGGTCCAGCGCTGCACCTACATCGGCTTGAACAGGTGCGCATACAGCCGGCTCGCGGTGAGCTTTTCACTGCGGCCGCGCAACGTGAGCTGTACCTTGCCGGATTCATCGCGCGTCGCACTCGTGATCAGACGCGCCTGTACCACCAGCCCGCGGTGGACTTGCCAGAACCGCTGCGCGTCGAGCTGCGGCAGCAGCTCGCGCAGCGACAGCCGAATCAGATGTTCGCGCTCGGCGGTGATGACGCGAAGGTACTTGTCGGCCGCTTCGAAATAGATGACCTCGTCGATCGGCACCAGATGCACCGTGGCGCCGACGCCGGCCTGGATCACTTCGAGCCGCGGCGTGCCGGCGGCTGCAGCGGCCGGGCCCAGCAAGGCTCGCAGCTGGCTGACCGCCTGGTCGAGCGTCGGGTTCAGAACCTGCGGCTGGCGTTGCGCCAGGCGTTGGCGCAGCCGCTCGCAGCACTCCGCCAGGCGCGCCGGCTCGACCGGCTTGAGCAGATAGTCGACCGCCTGCGCGGCGAAAGCCTGGACCGCGTACTGGTCATAGGCGGTGACGAACACGAGCAAGGGGAACGGCGCGGTGCGGTCGCCCACCTCGTCGGGCCAATCCTCCGCCAGCGCCTGCGCCACTTCGAGCCCGCTCATTTCGGGCATCCGGATATCCAGGAAGCACACCGCGGGCTTGTGCAGCAGGGCCTGCTGCAAGGCCGAGGCGCCGTCACCGACGCTGGCCACGATTTGCAGTTCGGGCCACAGGCGGGTGAGTTCGGCTCGCAGCGATTGCGCGAGCAGGGGTTCGTCTTCAGCGATCAGCGCGACGGGCTTCATGTCGATGCACTGTTCAGCGGCAGCGTGATACGCGCCAGCATGCCGCCCTCGCGGTCCGGCACGGCCTCGAGCGTGAATGACGCCCGCTCGCCATGGAGCGCCTGCAGGCGCTCGCGCACCTGGTGCAGGCCGAACTGCGTGCCCTGCGCGCCGTCGCCCCCGGCGGAGAGGCCAACCCCCGTATCGCGCACGCTGAGCTCGAGGCGGTGGCCCTCGCGCCGGGCGCTGACGCTGATGCGCCCGCCCGCGACCTTGGGTTCCAGGCCATGCTTGATGGCGTTTTCCACCAGCGGCTGCAGCAGCAGCGGCGGCACCGGCAACTCTCGCAGTTCATCTGGCAGCGTGAGTTGGGTGCGCAGCCGCTCGCCCATGCGCACCGACATCAGCTCGAGGAAATCCTCGATGCGCTCGAACTCCGCCGCCAATGAATGGGTACTGGCGCGCGACGCACTGAGCGTGGCGCGCAGGTAGGCGATCAGGCGGTCGAGCATGGCTTGCGCGCGGACCGGGTCCAGGCTGATCAGCACGCGCAGATTGGCCAGCGTGTTGAACAGCATGTGCGGCTCGAGCTGCGATTGCAGCAGCGTCAGCCGGGCGAGCGTCGCATCGCGTTCGCTCGCGGCGAGCTGGGCACGCTGGAGCGCGTCGCGCCCGCGGCTGAAGAAGTAGTAGGTTGCCACGCTCGCAGCGAACACCGTGCCGGCCACGGTGGCGGCGAAGCGGCGCGGTGACAAGGTCCACCACTCCCAGGTCGAGCAGCCGCAGTAGGCGTCGCCGATGAACGTGCCCACCGTGTAGCCCACCGCGATGCCGACGATCACGAGCGCAATCGCAGGTGGCGGGTCGGGCCAGCCGGTGTGTTGATTCGGACGCAATGCGAAACGCCCGAAGTCGATGATCGCCCAGATGCTCAGACCGATCGCCTGCGAGTAGACCATCTTGACGTCCCAGGCCCCGGGCACGGCAATCATCTGCAATGCCCACAGCACGCAGTTGAAGGCGAAGACCTGCACGAAATGGCGGCCGAAATTGGGCCTCAACGCCGGGTCGAGCCGGGCCGATGGGGTGGACGGGGCGGGCGTCACGATCAGCGGTCGACGCGGCGTGATGGGGCAGGCACGGTCGGTCATTGTGCGGCACCCGCAAGTGCAGCCATCAGGCCCGGCCAGCGGCGCGCAGACCGACCATCGCCCCGGCGGGGCCGCGCGCCAGGCGCCACAGCCGCAGGGCCCGTCCGAGGAAGGCGCCGCTCAACAAGCCGTACAACGCACCCACCGCGAGCGCGAACGGCGCGTGCTGGGCGAACTGCGGCGCCAGGGCAAGCGTCACGCCAACCGCGTACTTGGTGAAGAACAGGCCCATCAGCAGGACCAGAGGAACCGCGCTGCCAGCCGGGACGAAAATGCGCGCGGCCGCGTCGTAGGCCGTACCGGCGGGCAATGGGCGCGCCAGGACGCCGGCCGCGGCGGTCGCGCCACCGAGTGCCCAGGCGAACAGCACAAGGGGCTGCGCCGAGAAGGCGGACATCACCCCGTAGAACGACCAGCCCAGCATGGCCAACGGCAGCACCGTGATCCGGCGCAACGTGACGCGACGCGCGGCCAGCTGCGAACCACCGATGACCGTCAGCACCAGAAGCAGCACGAACACCCAGCGCGGGGTGTGCACGAGGATCTGCATGACCATGTCGGTTTTCCTTGAACGGTCGACGGTGTCAACCCATGGGCGGAATGTTGCGCCGGTTCGCTGCACGTGCCCAGGCCGATGCGACAAGACGGCCGGCAGCGTCGCGAAACGCCTTGCGCCGCGCGTCGAACCGGGGCTCAGAACGGCCAGACTGCTGCCAGCAGGCCGACGCTGCGCTGAGGAAGCTGGGCGAACAACGCGTCGGCGGGACCCCCGTAGACGCGCCACGCGGCGTTCAGGCGCAGGCGCTCGCCTTGCCATTGGGCGGCAGCGGTGAGCACATGGCCACGGTCGCTGGGCGTGAAAAGCACATCGAGCGACAGGGTCCAGCGGTCCGGCTGCCACGCCATGCGCATGAAAAGGTTGTCACGCCGCAGGTTGGTGGCCGCGAAGGGTGTCGCCTGCCAGGCGAGATTGCCGGAAGTGGCGATCAACAAACCCGCCGGCAACCCGCTCTGCGCGCCGAACGCGCCAAGCGCCCGGTTGCGCGCCAGCCAGGCGTCCCAATCGCGATCCGCCAGCGCGTTGCCGTCGTGCCAGGCCTCGATGAGCAGGCTCTGCCGGTGTTGGCCGGTCCAGCTCGCGCCTAGCAGCGCCTGCGCGGCGTGCCCCAAGGTCGCCTGGTGCCAGGGATTGTTCGTGACCAACGCGGTACCGGCTTGCGGTTCGAGCTGCCAGCCGTCATGGCGTTGCAGCGCTCGCACCGAGGCGTGCAGCTCCAGCTCATCGGTGGCCACCCAGGCGAGCGCTGCGCCGAGGCTGCCCGCGGTGTGTTCGCCCCAGCGGCCGAACGCATGCCAGTCGGCGCTGCCGTCACGCCGGTAGAGCCTTGTGGCCACTGCGGTTTCGAGGGCGCCACGCTGGTCATCGCTGGCCGTGTGCGCATGCTGAGGGTTCACCCAGACCAGCGAGCCGGCAGTCTCCGCGCCGTAGTGCTCGAGCTCCACCAGCGCGCGACCCTCGGGCGTGACGGCCAGCAGGGCGCGGCGCGCTTCCTGCTGGACGACGTCATTCGGACGAAAGCCGAAGCCGACGTCCCAGCCGACCACCTTCTTGCCGCCACTCGCCTGCCAGGCGCCGAAGTCGCCTGCCGCATACAACTCGTTGATCCGCCCTTGCGAACGGCCAGCGCTGCCTGCAGGGCGCTCGGCCCAGAGCAGCCCATTGCCAACCACCGACGAGCGCATGAAAGGCAGGTTCGGGGGCGCGCCACACGCCGCGCAACTCGGCCTCGGCCACCAGGGCGCTCGGCGTGGCAGGCGCGATGCCCGGGGACCAGCGGTTTGCGGCCGCGAGCGGCCCGGCATCATTGATGCTGCGGGCGTCCCAGTGCAGGCGCAGCTCGGCGCTCACCTCGCGCTCGGTTTGTTGCACCAACGGGGAAGGCGACGCCGCGTCGGCCGCCTCCACCCCGCCGGCAGCGAACCCGGCCAGCACCAGCAATGCTCGTGCCCCCAGCGCCAGGCGCATGGCCTACTCCAGTGCCGGGTTGCGCGCCAGGAACATCGGGTTCAACCAGGCCTCGGGCACGACCTTGGCCTGCCGCGCCAGGTAGCGCACCCTGGTCTCCTTGTGGTTGCTCAACTGGTCCTGCAGCACCATTTCGGTGACCATCGTCGGCGCGGACGGTTTGTCGAACACGAAGCGCGCCTGCTTGGCGAGCTTGTCCGACTGCACGTAGAGCTCGGCACGGATCGGCTCGTTGCGCGCCTTGCCGATCCACAGCTCGATGCGCTGGTAACTCACGCCTCTGCGTGCGGCCTGCAGGCTCAGGTGCATGCAGGCGGCGTCGCCGCATTTTTCCTCGCCCACCACCGCGCCGGTGTAGTCGTCGGACCAGCTCATCGTCGCGATGTCGCCGGTCGACGCGTCGCCGAGCAGCTTCTGCGACGGCGTGATGCGCAGCGGGCGCTGGCTGCCCGGCATGAGCAGCCAGAAGTCGTCACCGAGCATCAGGACCTTCTGGCCCTGCTCGGCCGGCGAGCGCATCAGCACGAGCGACTTGCGCTGCGCCTGCACGAACACGGTGTAGCGGCGCTCCTTGTCGGGCGAACCGTCGCGATTCAACACGTTGACCTGGGTTTCCACCTGCAGGTTGTCCTGACCTGTGCGATAGCGGTCGGCCGCCTTCAGCAACACAGCCACATCGTCCGCCGCGGCGGCGCCGGTCACGACCAATCCCGCCGCCAGGGCGGCAGTCCATTGACACATCTTCAAGATGATTCTCCGTTGCGGTTCAGGTGTGCGCCAGCGCATCGACGATGGACTTGCCCACGGTTCGCCGTGCCACCAGCGCCGAGGCCAGCATCGACAGCAGCAGCATCGCCACCAGCGTCGCGGCGTAAAGTGCGGGATCCATGACGATCTGCAGCGGGTAGCCGTTGCTGCGCCCCGGAGGCGGCGGCATCTCGACCGGGAAGAACAGCAGCGCGACCGAGACGCCGAGCGCCACCACGCTGCCCACCACGGCGCCGGCACCGCCCAGCACCAGCCCTTCGAGTGCGAATGAGCGCGTCAGTTGCGCGGGCAAGGTGCCCATTGCGCGCAGGGTGCCGATCTCGCGCGTGCGCTCGATGATCGCCATCGCCATCGCGTTCGTCACGACGAAGATCACGATCACGCCGATGATCAGCCCCAGTGCGCCGAAGATGCGGTTGTAGAGTTCTTTCACGCTGCGGTAGAACGTGGCCTGGTCGAGCCAGGTCTGCACAGCCAAGCCGGGCAACGCGGCGGAGATGCGTTGGCGCGCCGGCTCGGTGGCGTCGAGTCCGCTGAGGAACACACCCAGGCTGGAGACACGGGTCGTGACGAGCAACTTCTGCGCCGTTTCGACATCGGTGTAGACGAGCCGCTTGTCGATGTCGGGGATGCCGGTGGAAAACACCCCCTGCACGATCACGTCCTGCGCGTTCAGCGCACCCTCGGTGGTGCTCGTCAACAAGGTGAGGCTGGCGCCCGGCTGCGCCTTCAGGCTGCGCGCCAGGCCCTCGCCGAGCATCACGCGGTTGCGCTGATCGGAGCTGAGCACGTCGCCGGCCTTGATGGCCAGGAAGGGGCCCTTGACCGCGAACTCGGCGTCTGGAGCGATGCCGGCCGCCACCATCACGGTGGACTTGTCACCGTTGCTGATCAGGCCGTTGAATTCCACCCGCGGCAGCACATGGCGCACCGCCGGGTCGGCGAGCAGTCTGGCTTGGAGGGCCGCCACGTCGTCCAGCCCGTTTTGCAGCGGCGTATCTTCGTCGCGCTGAAACTGTTCGGGCTTGGCGACGATCAGGTGGCCGGTGGTGCGTGCCGAGATCTGCGCCAGGCCCTGGTAGGTGAACAGCGCGAAGCCGCCCGCCAGCAGGATCGCCGCCGTGCCCAGTGCAGCGATGGCCACCGTGACAGCCGAGCGACGCCGGTTGCGCAGCGTGTTGAGCCACGCGAACGTGAGCCAGCGCGCGTTCATGCAGCCTCCCGTTCGCCGCCTTGCACGATGCGGCCGTCGAGCAGACCGATCACACGGTCACAACGGCGCACGAGGCGTGCGTCGTGCGTGGCGATGAGAAAGGCGGCACCCTGCGCATGGCCGCATTCGCGCATCAGATCGAGCACCTGATCGGCGGTACGCGAGTCGAGACTCGCGGTGGGCTCGTCGGCAATCACGAGCGTCGGGCCCTTGACCAGTGCGCGGGCGATAGCGACGCGCTGGCGCTGCCCGCCCGACAACGCATCGGGCCGGTGCAGCGCATGTTCGTCCAGGCCCACGGCGCGCAATGTGGCGGCGACGCGCGCACGGCGCTCGGCGCCGCCGATCCCGGCAAGAAAGAGCGGAAAGTCGACGTTCTCGGCCACCGTCATGACGGGAACGAGGTTGAAGCTCTGGAACACGAACCCGATCGAATTTCGGCGGATCAGCGTGGCCTCGGTTTCACTGATGCCGGTGACGCGCCTGCCGCGCAGACGGATTTCACCGGCGTCCGCGCTGTCGATCAGACCAGCCAGGTTGAGCAAGGTGCTCTTGCCGCTGCCCGAGGGACCCGTCAGCGCGAGCATCTCACCCGGCTGCACGACCAGATCCACGCCTTGCAGCGCCGGCACCACATGCCGGCCAAGCCGGTAGGTCTTGGTCACACCGCACATGTCGAGCACTGGTGCGGACGAAGGGTGCGAATTCACGAGGCGAGCTCGTTGAGTCTGGCCTGGGCGAGCGCGCGTTGCGGCGCCCCGCTGCTGAGCACTTGCTGCAGCCAGCGGCGTGCTTCGTCGGGCCGTTTGTCGGCTGCGGCCTCGATGCCGGCGCGCAGCCAGACCGAGCCGCGAAACGCCAGCGGCGCGCTGGTGAACGTCGGGCTGGTGAGCACCTGGTCGAGCAGCCTGGCGCCGCGGGCGTGACGGTTGAACATGGCAGGCATCGCGAGGAATGCGCTCGCTGCAACGAAGCGCGCCTCCAGGCTGGCGGGCGTGGCGCGGTGCAAGGGTGCGTCGTGCGCCGGCACCAACATCGCCAGGGCTTTGTCGATGCGCGCCAGCCCGTCTTCGGCATAGGACATCTTCCTCCAGGGCAGCAGGGTGGTCCGCGCCCGCATCGCCGCCGCCGCCCCGCTGTAAGCCTGCAACACGGGGTCTGCGGGTTCGGCGCCCGAGAGCGCATCGAAGCGGCTTGCAGCCACTTCGATCGCGCCTTCGTCACCACCTACGGCGCGCTGGAAATCGGTGAACGCGACATCGAACGCCGCGGCGTCGGCGGCGCGCACCGGCGCGGCCATCCACAGCGCGCAGACCAGGCTCAGAAAAGCCACAGCGATCAGCCGCAGGAGCGCGCGTTGCGTGGTGGTGGCAGGAGGGGGAGCGATCATGATTGCACCTCGGTGTGGAAAGGTGCAGGCAGTCTGCTTTCGGCAAGCCTGGGGCGCATCTTCAATGCGACGAAGCTGCGCCTGGCGGCGCGAAGCGAATGCCCGGCGGCGCGAGCCGGGTGCGGGGTGCAACGCCTCGCGCCTGCAGCCGCGGCGTCAGCCGTCTTCGCCGCGAGAAACCACCGCTTCGATGTGCTCCCTGACGGCATTCGCGCCGCGCAGCAGGCGCTCCGGGTCGAGGCCAGCCTGGGGTGCCACCGCGTTGGTGACTTCCTCCAGGACGTCGGGGTCGGTCATCAGCGCGTTCGCGAGCGCCGAAAGAACACAGATCTCCCGCCCGTCCACGTCGGCGGGCAACTGACGCGTGGCGTTCACGATCACGTGATAGCGAACGCTGGTGACGGCGGTGGGCACCAGACCCCAGGTTTCACACAGCGCCGCGCCCAGCGTGTCATGGCCGACTCCGAACTCGCGCTGCTCGAGCATCAACAACTCCTCGTCGTCGGCCGCAGTGCGCAGCAAGGCGCGGTAGCGCCCGCTGGAGTGGCGGAACAGCACGGCCTTGCCGCATTCCTCGAACAGGCCGGCCGAGTGCGCCGCCCACGGGTCGACATTCACGGCCTGGCCGATGCGGCTCATCAGCATGGCGCGCACGCTGGCGCGTTGCCACAGCGGCACCAGTTCCGGTGCATGCGGGAACACCGCGCGCAGCCCCATCGCGAAGGTGACCGACTTGATCTCGCGCATGCCCAGGTAGGTGATGGCCTGCTGGACGGTGCGCACGCGCGACGTGAGTCCATAGAACGACGAGTTGACCGCCTTGAGCACGGAGGAGGCGAGCGCCATGTCACCCGCGATCAAGGCGCCGACGGCCTGCAGGTTGACGTTCTGGTCGGTGATCAGCAACGACAGTTTGACCAGCACGTCGGGCTGTGCCGGGATGTCGATTTTGAGCGAGCGCAGTTGCGGATCAACGGGCATGATGGCCTGGGCTGCGCAAGGCAGCGACCTTGATGATAGGCACGGCTTCGGCGCGCGGCAATCCGCGCCCGGCAGGCAGGCGCGTCGGGCGTGATGAACGACCCGTGCCTCAGCCGCGCCCCGCACTGCTCGCGCTGCAGCCACGAAGGGAGCGTGGCCCGCGCTGGGACGCTGACCTGCGGCGCGGCGGGTGCCGAATTCGGCTCGGCGACCTGGACGGTTCTATCTTGCTGGTTCTATTTCAGTGCATCGAGGCCGGCGCGTGCCACCTGGCCGTCTTGCGGCGAGGTCGCGCCGCTCACTCCGATTGCGCCGATGATCTTCCCCGCCACGACGATGGGCAGCCCGCCTTCGATCGGCACCGCGCCGCCCAGGCCGAGAATGGCCACGCGCCCGCCCGCCACCGCGTCTTCGAACGCCTTGGTCGGCCGACGGAACGTGGCCGAGCTGCGCGCCTTGTCGACCGCCACGTGCGCACTCGCAGTCTGGGTGTCGTCGGCCATTTCGTAATAGACCAAGGTGCCATGGTTGTCGACGATCGCAATCGCCATCGGCCAGTTGTTCTTCTTCGCTTCGACCACAGCGGCTGCGGCGATCTTCTTGGCTGTTTCCAGGTTGATGGCGGTGCCGTAGGTCGGCATAGGCTGGGCCGCTGCGACAGCCGCAACGAGCAGACCTGCCACCGCAACGACGAGCTGCCCGAACGTCACGAATGACTTCTGCATGATGTACCTCCTTGGTCAAATGGGGCCCGATGATCTGCGCTCGGGCCGAGTGCGTCAATGCGCAGGCACCCGCATTCGCAAACACCCCAGTCGGCCCCTCGGATATTGACGAACCCAAAGGGAAAAGGGCACCGATTGCGCGGCGCCCTTTCCGGTTCTTGGCAATCACCGAGCACTCGGCGTTGACCTCTTCTTTTGCTGGGCAACACCGCCCAAGGCTTTGCTGAACAGTCTCCTCAGCCCCCGACACTGCGTGGCACCAAGACGGTGCCGCCTGCGAGTGGCCGAACTTTAGGTGCTGTCCTTTGCGCTGCGCACTGGGAGTTTCCCCGTGAGGTCCAGGTTCGTCGCGCAAAACGGACAATGGGGGTTTACAGCGCCGAGGAAGTTCCTGTGGCGAGCCTGGGGCCGACAAGGGCTCCGATCCGCGGGCTCAAACCAGGTCGTTCGAATGGCCCTGCGCAGGCGGCAGCGAGAGGATGACCGTCGTGCCGCGACCGGGTGTGCTGGCCAATCGAACCGACCCGCCGTGCAGCTCGGTGATGCGCTTGACGATGGCCAGGCCCAGGCCCTTGCCACCCTCGCCGGTGGCGGGTGCCACCGTCGAGCGACTCTGGTAGAAACGATCGAACAGGTGGGGCTGGTCGGCCGCGGCGATGCCCGGGCCGGTGTCGCTCACGCGCACCTCGATGCGTTCGTCCACCCGCAGGGCCTCCAGTTCGATGCGGGCGCCGGCCTCGCAGAACTTGAGCGCGTTGTCGATCAGGTTGGCCACCGCACGCTCGAACAGTTCGACGTCGAGCGCGGCGAACAGGGCCTGGTCATCCCCTTCGCCGGCCGACGCGACGTTCAGTCCAATGCCCTTGAGCGCAGCCCGCGGCGCGAACCGCAGCCCGATGTCGGCGAGCAATTCGCTCACATCGACCACGTCGCTGCGCAGGCGGAACTGCGGCTCATCCAGTTTGGCCAGATCGCCGAGCGACTGCACCAGCCGCGCCGCATTGCGGGTGTTGCGCAACGCCACCTCCACCAGGCGCCGGTCGTCGCCGTGCTGGGGATCGCCAGACCAGCGACCGTCGAGCGTCTCCAGGCAGGCAACCGTGGCCGTCAAGGGTGAGCGCAGATCGTGCGACAGGTTGCTCACCCCTTCGCGGCGGAAGTGGTCGAGCCGCTGCAGCGCTTCCCATTGTTTGCGCAGTGTGGCCAGCAACATCTCGAAGGCGCCGGTGAGTTGGCCGAATTCGTCGCGGGTGCGCGCCGGCAGCGCGGCGGCACCCGGCACCGAGGGCGCGCCGCCCCCGTCGTGACGCACGTCGAGAAAACCGGTCAAGGAAAAGCTGTTCACCGCCGCCGTCAGCCGCTGCAAGGGCCGGGTCACCGAGGCGATGACTGCCGCCGCCAGCAAGGTCGTCAAGGCAACGATACCCAGTATGAGCGACAAGGCCGGCCAGGCGAAGCTGCTGCGCAACGCATCCCATTGGGTGTCCGGCAGGTCGCTTCTGTGGCAGACGAGGTAGAGGTAGCCCGAGACCGGCTCGTCGTTGCGGATGATGGCGCGCCGCAGCGGCCGCGCCGCAATGACGGCGTCGCTGCTCATGCGTTCGGGGTCGTCCCCCATCACATAGGGCATTGTGCTGCGGCCACCCGCCTCGCGGCTCGCGGCAATCACCGGCGCCAGCGTGACCTTGTAGCCGCTGGGCAGTTTCACCTTGCCGGTGGCGGACAGCACCACGCCCTGCGCATCGAGCAGGTAGAGCTGGCTGTCGGGTTCGTACAGCAGCAGGTTGCGCATCCAGGTGTTGAGCTCGGCAGGCTGGCGCTGGTGCAACTCCAGCAGATCGTCGAGGTTCATCGTCACGCGCGCGAGGAAGGCATTCGCACGCTGGAACGTGGTTTCGCGCTCAAACTGCTGAAAGGCGTACACCACTGTGACGATCACCAGCAACGCTGTGATCACGCCGGTGGCAATGATGGTCAGCGCGAGCTTGAGCCGAACCGTCATGGGCGCGTCAGGCCGGCCCTCAGGGCGGCGCCTCGCGCATCTTGTAGCCCGCGCCGCGTACCGTGAGAATCATTTCGGGGCGCAGCGGGTCGGCCTCGAGCTTGGCGCGCAGACGGTTGATGTGCGTCGTGACAGTGTGTTCATATCCGTCGTGGGTGTAGCCCCAGACTGCATTGAGCAGCTGCGAGCGCGAAAACACATGGCCGGGGTGCGAGGCGAAGTGCAAAAGCAGGTCGAATTCGAGCGCGGTGAATTCGAGCGCCTCGCCGCGCCGCTTGACCTGGCGCTTCACCGGCAGGATCTCGAGCTCGCCATTGCGCAGCCGCTGCACCTGTTCGTGGGCGCTCGACTGCGCAGCGCGCAGCAGCTCGGCGCGGCGCAACAGTGCCTTGACGCGCGCGAGCAGTTCGGCGAGTGAAAACGGCTTGGTGAGGTAGTCATCGGCGCCGAGCTCCAGGCCAAGCACCCGGTCGAGCTCGGTCGACTTGGCGGTGAGCATCAGGATCGGCGTCGCGCTGCCCCGGGCGCGCAAGGCCTTGCAGACCTCCAGCCCGTCCTTGCCCGGCATCATCAGGTCGAGGATCAGCAGCTCGCTGGGCTGTTCGATCTGACTTTGCAGCGCTGCCACACCGTCTGCCACGGCGCGCACTTCATAACCGGCGCCGCGCAGGTTCATCACCAGCAGTTCGCGGATGTCGGCCTGGTCTTCGGCGACGAGGATGGTCGAGGGCATGCGGGATTGTCGCGTGCCGGGCCGCCGACCTTACCCAAATGTGATCTTCCTGTGATCTTCGGTGAGCCTGCTGCGATGTGGCACGGCCACAGTGAGGGCATTCATTCACCGCCCCAGGAACTGCGATGCACACCGCCACCAACACTTCAGCGCGCACTGCCCCAGGCTGGTCGAACGGCGTGGCGTGGAACGAGATGCTCGCCCATCGCGCCTACCTGGTGCGCTTCGCCCAACGCAAGCTGCGCGACCCGTCGATGGCCGAAGACGCGGTGCACGATGTGTTCGAGGCGGTGCTGAGCGGGCGCGCCACCTTCGCCGGCCGCTCGGCGCTGCGCTCCTGGCTCACTGCGATCCTGAAGAACAAGATCGTCGACATGCTGCGCCGCCACCCGGGGTTCGAGTCGCTCGACGATGAATCGGCGGAGCACGGCGGCTGGGAGGTGGCCTGCCCGCAACCGCAGCCCGACGAAGTGGCTGGCCAGCGTCTGCGGCTGGCGCGCACGCTGCAGCGCATCGAGGCATTGCCCGCCGGGCTGCGCGACGTGCTGCGCCTGCGCGTGCTCGAAGAGCAATCCACCGATTCGGTCTGCCAGACCCTGGGCATCAGCGAAGACAACCTCTTCGTGCGCATGCACCGGGCACGGAAGCAATTGCTTTCGTAACTGGCGCGAGCTTAAGGCGAGCGCTGCCCACCCCCTGGGGCGCGTGCTCAATTGCACGTTACAGCGCTCGTGTCCGAGGTAAGGGTTGGTAGAGAACGGGGTTGATCCTGAGCTGCCCGACCTACATTGCGGCCTCCTGACGAATGCGCAGAGCGATCGGTGCATTCGTCGGGTCTGCAGCTGGATGTTCATGACCGGGCGGCCATGGTTTACCGACCATCGCCACCGCCGCATCCAGACTGGTCACCTTCAACTTTCTGGAGACCACGATGATGACTCGACAACGACTCGCGAGACCACCCCACTGGCTGGCGCCGATCGGCCTGGCCGCCCTGCTGCTCGCCGCCTGCGGCGGCGGCGAAACCGGTTCGTCCAGCACCGCGCCGACCGAGCAACCCGCTTCGGTGCAGATCACGGAAACCGCCTCGGCCCTGTCGGTTCGTTCCCTCTTGCCGACGGATTCGGCGAACACCAGCACCAACACCGGGGCTGCAACGCCAGCGCGCAGTTCGAGCCGTGCCGGTGAAGCCGAAGGCGGCGAGTCGAGCAGCGAAACCCAGGCTGTTCAATACACGCTCAAACTCACCGGTGGTCCCGCAGGGGCGGCGGCGACGACGATGGTCCAAGGCACGCTCGCACTGCGTGCCGAAAGCGAAGACGGTGGCGCGATTGAGCTCGAGGGCCGATTCATGCCAGCGGCAGCCGCATCAGCTGTCCCCGCCGCTGGCACCTCCAGTGCGATTGCACGCGCCGCTTTCGACGCCCAGAGAGCCGCACTCAAGGTGACGCTGAAGTCCGCGGTCGAAGCAGCCAAGAGCGCCTTTGATACCGCTCGCGCCGACCCCGCTGGCGACAGGGCTGCGGCGCGAACTGCGTTCAAGACGGCTGTGGCGAAGGCCGTGAATGACTATCGAAGCAGCCTGGAGAGCGCGGCGGCGGCCGCCGGCATCAGCTTCGCGTCACGGCGCGGCGGCGACCCAGGGAACGCCAGAGGCATCAAGGTCGAAGGCAGCATCGCCGGCACCACCGCAGGTGCCGGGGCCCTCAACTTGACACTCGACCAACGGGGCCCGGGCAAGCTGGTGCTCACGGGCACCGCAGCGCCAAGCAACCTGGGGACGATGCCGCTGACGGGGCAGTTCACCGGGCAATTCAACGGCGTGGAGGTCAGCGGCAGCTGGGAGGCGAACCCTGCGACACCGGCGGACCCGCCGCTTTCGCCGATTCCACCGCCGCCGGTCACGCCGCCAGTGACGCCCCCTCCTGTGGTGACACCTCCGCCTGTGGTGACCCCGCCTCCCGTGGTGACACCGCCTCCCGTGGTGACACCGCCTCCCGTGGTGACCCCGCCTCCCGTGGTGACGCCGCCTCCCGTGGTGACGCCGCCTCCCGTGGTGACGCCGC
>JANNKS010000543.1:0-8610 GCA_031396425.1 Rhizobacter sp.
GTCACGTCGCGGCCCTGCCATTGCAGGCTGCCCGAGGTGACGCGAACATAGCCCATCAGCGCACGAATCAGTGTCGTCTTGCCCATGCCGTTGCGGCCCAGCAGGCCCATCGCCGTGCCCGCGGCAAGCTCGAGACTGACGCCGCGCAGCACGTGGCTGTCGCCGTAGCCCGCGTGCAGCTCGATGATGCGGAGCATGGGTTGCGGCTCGGCCAGATGCCTGCCAGGTTCGAATCGGACCTGCGCAACGCTGCGCCAGGCAGCCCGGCTCAGGCGGGCGACGACAGGCGCCGCACCGCGTTCACGAAACGGTCCAGCGTCGGCGACTGCGCACCCAGCGGCAAGCGGATGTCGAGCAGCTGAAACCGCCCGCGGGTCGCGTGAGCGCGTGCCAGCGCAGCGCGCAGTTGCGCGCGCGTGCGCACGAGGTGGCCGTCGCCGCCCATGCCAGCCGCCATGGCCGCGAAGTCCCAGGTGCCGAGTTCGTTGAAATGCATGCCGGGCTCGAAGGCGCGCAGCATCTCCCAGCCGGCGATGTTGAACACCAGCACGATCGGGTCCAGGCCATGGCGCGCGGCATTGCCCAGCTCCCAGCCGGTCATCTGGAACGCACCGTCGCCCACCAGCACGATCGGTCGCTGGCCGGTGGCCGCCTGCAACCCCAGGCCGGCCGGAACGCCGTAGCCCATCGTCGCGTAGTAGCCCGGCGCGACCAGCGCGGTGGGGCCGATGTCCATCGCCGTGAACAGGCAGTCGCCGACGTCGCAGGCCAGCGGCATCGGCCCCTGGGCACGCAGCAGATCGTTCACCGCCGCGGCGATGTCCTGCGGCGTCACCGCGCCATCGTCGGCGACCAGGGGCGTGGGTGGCGCGCGCCGTGCCGGCTCGCGGCGTGCGCCGGCAGGCAGCGGCACGCGTTCGAGCAGCACGTCGATCAGCGCGGCGAGCGGCAGGTCGGGGTAGACGTGATGACCCATCACGACGCGGCCTTCGAGCGCCTGGATCGCGTGGCGCAGGTCGATGCGTTGCGCCGACACGGCGAAGTTGGTGTCCGACACGATGACGCCGAGCAGCAGCAGGGCATCCGACGTTTCCACTTCGGCGCTGAGCGCCGGCTCGCCGGCCAGCCCGAGGTAGGTGCCGCGCAGCGGCGCGTCGGTCTCGGCCAGCAGGCCGCGGCCCATGAAACTCGTGACGACGGGGATGTTCAGCCGGCGCGCCAGTTCGGCAACGCGCGCCTCGAGCCCATAGCGGCGCACCTCCACGCCCACCATCAGCATCGGCTGGCGCGCAGCGTGCAGGCGCTGCAGCAGTTCGTCGGCGCACGCGGCAAGCCGGTCGGGGTCGGGCACGGGCGGCGGCGTGGTGGGCACGTCGTCGCAAGGCACGCCCGGCATGTCGCGCGGGATTTCGAGGTACACCGGCCTCGATGCGCGCAGTGCCGCATCGAGAACGCGCGCGATGTGCTGCGGCGCGCTGCGCGCGTCGTCGAGGCGCGCCTGGTCAACCGTCAGCTCCTGGAACACGCGCCACTGCGAGTCGAGCGTCTTGACCTGGTGGTGCAGCAGGTAGCCGCTCGCGGCCTCGTGCGCGGCCGGCGCGCCCGACAGCACGACCAGCGGCACGCGTTCGGCGTAGGCGCCGGCCACCGCATTCACCAGGTTGAAGGCGCCCGCGCCGTAGGTCACCGCCGCCACGCCCAGGCCGCCGCGAACGCGCGACGCCGCGTCGGCGGCGAAACCCACCGCGGGTTCGTGCGACAACGTGATCAGCGGCAGCACCCGGCAACGCTCGATCTGGCGAAACAGCGGCAGCGCAAAGTCACCCGGAATGCCGAACACCTCGGTCGCACCGCGGCGCTTCAAGGCGTGCAGCAGTTGCTCGGCAAGATTCATCGCTTTGGCAGCCGCATGGGCAGCATCCAGGCTGGTTGGGGGCTCGCTGCGTCGCGCGCGAATGGCAGTGCGCGCACCGCGCCGGTGGGCCTGGCCATTGTCGATCCGGGTTCGCGCGCCACCCTTGAACTGGGTCAAGGACGCACATCGCGCTGCGTTTTCACAATCGAGCCCTGTCCACCCAGTTTCGCCCCGGAGAAAGCGCGATGAGCCTGTTGAACGAACCGCTGATGTTCACCGAGGCCGTGCGTGCGGCGCGCGTCACGCTGGTCGGCGCAGGGCCGGGCGACCCCGAACTGCTGACGTTGAAGGCGGCGAAGGCGCTGCGCGCGGCGAGCCTGGTGCTGTACGACCACCTGGTCGGCAAGGAGGTGCTCGAACTCGTGCCCAGAAACGCCGACCGCATCTACGTCGGCAAGGAGTCGGGCTGCCATACGCTGACACAGGAGGGCATCATCGACCTGATGATCCGTCTCGCGCGCGCCGGCAAGCCGGTGCTGCGGCTCAAGGGCGGCGACCCGTTCATCTTCGGCCGCGGCGGCGAGGAAGTGCAGGCGCTCGCGGCGCAAGGCATTCCGTTCGAGGTGATTCCCGGCATCAGCGCGGCGCAGGGGGCCGCCGCGTGTGCGGGCATGCCGCTCACCCACCGCGACCATGCCGCGACCCTGGTGTTCGTCACGGGTCACCTGCGCGGCCAGGGCCCGGAGCGCAGCGTCGACCTCGACTGGACCATGCTCGCCCGGCCGAACCAGACCGTGGTGATCTACATGGGCGTGGGCACGCTGCCGGTGATCTGCGCACAGCTGATCGCCCATGGGTTGAACCCCGACACGCCGGCTGCGGTGGTGGAGCGCGCCACCCTGCCGAGCCAGCGCACCATCGTCGGCAGCGTGCAGACCTTGCCGACGCTGGCGCTGGTGCACGATGTCCAAGCGCCGGCGTTGATCATGATCGGCGGCGTGGTCAGCCTGCATGAACAGCTCAGCGCTGCCGGTACCCTGGCAGCGATGGCGGCACCGGCGCGCAGCCCCTGCCCGATCGCGCTCTGACGGTGCGTGCGGCTGACGATGCGCGATCAGCGCGGTCAGCGCTGGCGCGTGTCACCTCGGTGGGTGACTCGTCGAACCCGACGCGAAGCGGCAGGTTCGAGGGAATTCAGTCGAGCCCGAGCTTGATGCGCTTCGCCAGTGCGCCCCATTTCTGAGAGTCCGCGGCAAGCGTCGCCGCCGCCTGCGCAGGCGTGCTGCCCACCACCGTCTGGTCACTCGCCTTCAGGCGCTCGGTCACGTCGGGTGCGTTCAGCGCGTCGACGAAGGCCTGACGAAAGCGCGTCACGATCGCCTCGGGCGTTCCGCGCGGCGCGAACATCACGAGCGCGAAGTTCGCCTCGAAGCCCGCCACGCCGGCCTCGGCCACGGTCGGCACTTCGGGCAGCGCGGGCGAGCGCACGCTGCCCGACACGGCCAGCGCCACCAGCTTGCCGGCGCGCACGTGCGGCAGCACCGTCGGGCCGGCGAGCAACCCGCACGCCACCTGGCCGCCGATCACGTCCTGCGTCGCCGGCGCCGGGCCTTTGTAGGGCACGTGGGTCATCGTGAAACCGGCCATGGATTGAA
Organism: Rhizobacter sp.; assembly: GCA_031396425.1. Lineage (GTDB taxonomy): Bacteria > Pseudomonadota > Gammaproteobacteria > Burkholderiales > Burkholderiaceae_C > JAEMQF01. Next base: position 3,511 of record JANNKS010000543.1, read on the forward strand.
GCAACTCCATCGACAGGTGGCCCGGCACCCCGGCCCCGCCGGAGGCATAGCTCAGCGGGCTGGCCTTCGCTTTCGCGACCAGCGCGGCGACCGTCTTCACGCCCACCTGCGGGTGGCACACCAGGGTCTGGCTGAAGTTGGTGCCGATCGTCACCGGCAGCAGGTCGTCGACCTTGAAGTTCAGCGTCTTGTAGACCGACGGGTTCACCGTCACCAGCGTGTCGGTGCCCCACAGCCAGGTGTAGCCGTCGGGCGCGGCGCGCGCCACTTCGGCGGCACCCAGGTTGCCGCCCGCACCGGGCTTGTTGTCGATCACGATGGTCTGCTTCAGCGACACCTGCATCTTCTCGGCCGTCAGGCGCATCACGATGTCGCTCGGACCGCCGGGCGGGAAGGGCAACAAGACGCGGATCGTCTTGTCGGGCCAGGCCGATTGCGCGGCGGCGCCGACGGCGGCACCGATTGCCAATGCCGCAATGCTGAATTGCAGAAATCGATGCGTGAACATGGTGGGCCTCCGGTGGGCGATGATAGGCGGCGGTGCGGCCCAGCCGACAATCCCCCAACGCCGCACCGCCCAATGCGTTACCCCGAAAGGACGCCCCATGAACCTCAGCACCCTGATCGACCTGCGTTCCGACACCGTCACCCAGCCCACCGCTGCGATGCGTGCGGCAATGGCGGCTGCGCCGGTGGGCGACGACCAGTACGGCGAAGACCCGACGATCAACGCGCTGCAGGAGCGCCTCGCCGCGCTGCTGGGCAAGGAACGCGCGTTGTGGCTACCCTCGGGCACGATGGCGAACCAGGTGGCGCTGCGCGTGCTGACGCGGCCGGGCGACGAAGCCATCGTCAGCCGCGAGTGCCACGCCGCCTGGCACGAGGCCGGCGGTTCGGCGGCGAACGCCGGCGTGCAGATGCTCGAGATCGGCCAGCGCGGCGTGTTCAGCGTGGCCGAGTTCGAAGCCGCGATCAAACCGCGCAACTGGGAAATCTTTCCGCCCACCTCGCTGCTCGAGATCGAGAACACACACAACCGTGCCGGCGGCACCGTGTTTCCCCAGGCCGAAGTGGTGCGCATCTGCGCTCTCGCGCGCGAACGCGGCATCACGAGTTTCCTGGACGGCGCGCGGATCTGGAACGCGAGCGCGGCGAGCGGCTTGAGCGAGGCCGAACTCGCCGCGCCGTTCGACATGGTGGCAGTGTCGTTCTCGAAAGGGCTGGGCGCGCCGGGCGGCGCGCTGCTCGCAGGCACGCGCGAGCGCATCGGCGCCGCGAGCCGGCAGCGGCGCATCCTCGGCGGCGCGATGCGGCAGGTCGGCATCTTCGGTGCCGCGGCGCTGCATGGTCTGGACCACCATCGCGCGCGCCTCGCCGACGACCACCGCAACGCGCGCCGGCTCGCCGAGATGCTCGCGGCCTGCCCAGGCGTCGTGATCGACCTGGCGACGGTTCAGACCAACATCGTCGTGTTCGGCCTCGCGCCGGGAGCGCTGGATGCATCGGCGCTGGCCGCGAAGGCGCGAGCGCGCGGCGTGCTGGTCAACGCCATGGCGGCGCGCACGCTGCGCGCGGTGACGCACCTGGATGTTTCGGCGGACCAGGTCGAGCGCGCCGCGACCACGCTGGCCGAGTTGCTGCGCTGAGAAACGACGCGCACGGGCGAGCCGCCGCTGCGACCTCCGGCCGATGCGTTGAACCCGACCCACGGTCAGCCGGCCAGCCAAATGGGTATGCAGTGCGGCGTATGCAGTGCGGCGCATGCAAGGCACAGACGCCGACGGCCGACCAGGGCCGACCGGTTCAGTGCACCGCGGCCCGGGTGCGAAGCAGGTGCTCGATGGGTTCCGGCTTGTGAATCAGAAAACCCTGCGCAAAGTGCACGCCGATCTTGCGCAGCCGTTCCAGCACCGCCGGGCTGTCGACGAATTCGGCGATCGTCTGAATGCCCACGACCTTGGCCACTTCGACGAAACAACGCACTGCGGCTTCGTCGAGCGGGTCGTCGACCAGATCCCGAATGAATTGGCCGTCGATCTTCAGGTAGTCCACCGACAGCGACTTGAGGTAACCGAAGGACGATGCGCCTGCGCCGAAATCGTCCAGCGCGATGCGAACCCCGGCGCTGTGCATCTGCTCGATGAACAGCGCCGCATCCGCCAGGCTGGTCACGGCTGACGTTTCGGTGATTTCAAGGCACAACTTCTTGCACAGGTCCACACCGGCTGCACCCAGCACCTCCCCGGCCCAGCGGTGAAAAGCGCGGTCGCCGACCGACTGGCCGGACAAGTTGACGCTCAAGTTGGCGATGCTGCTGAGCGTTGGCAGCGCGGCCAGCCAGTCGATGGCGCGTTTCAGCACCCAGCGGTCGATGCGCGACGCGAGGTGAAACCGTTCTGCAGCGGGCAAGAAGGCGCCGGGCGGGATCAGCGTGCCGTCGGCATCGCGCATGCGCAGCAAGACTTCGGCGTGCACCCCCGCGGCGGCGGTGTGCAGTGCCTCGATGCGTTGGGCGAACAGCACGAAACCGTCCTCGTCGAGTGCGTGCTCGATGCGGGCGGTCCATTGCATTTCGCCGTGCCGGGCACGCATCGCCTTGTCGGTGTCGAACCAGGCGTGCACCCGGTTGCGCCCCGCCTCTTTGGCGGCATAACACGAGGTGTCGGCCGCCTGCATCACAGCGGCTGCATTCGCCCAGCGGCTGTCCACCGGCACCAGGCCAATACTGGTGCCGACGCGGAAGCGCCGGCCATCATGGATGAACCGGAAATCGTCCATGCGCTCGCAGATCTTTTGCGCCACGCCCTGCGCTTGCTGCGCCGAACAGTGTTCCAGGATGATCCCGAATTCGTCGCCGCCCAGGCGCGCCAACGTGTCGCGGGTGCGCACGGCGTCACCGAGCAACTTGCTCACCTGTTGCAGCAATTGGTCGCCCATCGCGTGGCCGCACGCGTCGTTGACGAGTTTGAACTGGTCGAGGTCGATGTAGAGCAAAGCATGTTCGCTGCGGTCGTCGAACGACTTGTGCAGCACCCGACGCAGCCGGGTTTCGAACTCGGCGCGGTTCACCAGGCCGGTAAGCGCATCATGCGTCGCCTGGTAGCTGATTTCGCCCGACAGGCGGCGCTGTTCGGTGACGTCGTGGAACACCATCACCGCGCCGAGCACGTCGCCGCGCTCATTGCGGATCGGAGCGGCCGAGTCTTCGATGCCGTATTCGTCGCCGTCTCGGGATATCAGCACCGTGTGATTGGCCAGGCCGACCACCTTGCCCTCGCGCAGGCACAGCGCCACCGGGTTTTCGGTGGGCCGGCGCGTCTCTTCGTTGACGATGTTGAACACCTGCAGCAGCGGCCGGCCCTTCGCTTCGCTGGACAGCCAGCCGGTCAATCGCTCTGCCACCGGGTTGAGCCACACCACGTCGCCCCTCGCGTCGGCGGTGATGACGGCGTCGCCAATCGACTGCAGCGTAACGCGCAGCAACTCGTGCTGCTCGGCAAGTTCGGCACTCAGTCGCTTGCGATCGGTGATGTCTTCCACCGAACCGACGAAGCCGCTGAGCGCGCCGTTCACATCGACCACGCTGCGGGCACGCGAATGCACGTCGCGCACCGCGCCGTTCGGCCGGAGGATGCGAAACTGCATGTCGAATTCCAGCGCGGCGCTGGCGCATCGCTGCCACTCGCTGAACACGGCTGTCCGATCGTCGGGGTGCAGCGTCTCGGCCCACCCTGGGCCAAGGCTTTGTTCCAGCGTCAGCCCGAAAATGTCCTGCCAACGCTGGTTGGCATAGGTGCAGGCACCCTGCACATCGGTGCCGTAGATGCCCAATGGCGAGGCATCACTGAGTGCGCGGAAACGCGCTTCACTGAGTTTCAGGTCGCGCACCGCGCGTGCCACGTCGTCGGTTGCCTGCTGGCGCTTGCGCATTGCCAGCCGCCCCTCGAGCGCCTGTGCCGCGGCCACCGCCAGGCAACGCAACACCTCGCGCTGGGTGTCGTTCAGTTGGCGCGGCTCGCGGTCGATCACGCACAGTGTGCCGACCCGGCTGCCGTCGCGCAGGCGCACTGGCGCACCGGCGTAAAAACGGATATCGGGTTGCCCGGCCACCAGCGGGTTGTCGGCGAAACGAGGGTCTTGCAACGCGTCAGGCACCTCGAACAGCTGTTCGCCCAGCACCGCATGGGCGCAGAACGCCACGTCGCGCGGCGTTTCAGACACCCCCGGCAAACCCAGGTTCGCCTTGAACCACTGGCGCTCGGCGTCGACCAGGCTGATCAGCGAAATCGGCACGCCGCACACCAGCGAAGCCGCGCGCACCAGTGCGTCAAATTCAGCCTCTGGGCCGGTGTCGAGGACGTCGAGCGCTTGTAAAGCGCTGAGGGCGGCTTCTTCGTCGTGGCGCAGCGGAGCGATCTTCATGGGCGGACTTCTCCACGGTGGCCAACACCGCAGTCGGCCGGGATACTAACGGTTGTTCGCCGTTTCCTGAAGTGGCGCGGCGACTTTTGTCACACGGGCGCCCACCGCGCAGCAGATCACCGCTCAGCTCACCCGATAGAGCGATCGGTCGTCCCGAAACGGCTGGTCGTCGAACACGTGGCGCAATGCACCCTTGCGCATCAGCTGCGCGGCCCATTGCAGCGCGGTGGCACGCGGCACGTCATGGCGGCGCACCATCCAGTCGACCACCTCGCGGCCGGTGGAACACTGGCGGTGCCGCACCACGCCACGGGCGTGGGTTCGCTGCGGCACCCCGTCCGGCCCCTGGATGGCGGCGCGCAGATCGGCCGCTTCGGGCAGTGCCGCGCCGGGCTGCGCCACCGGTGTGTCGAGGCGGTAGAACAGCTCGGCGTCTTCGAAGTCATGCTCGTCGAGCACGTGGCGGATCAAGCCCAGCGCGACCAGCCGTTGGCCGAGCCGCACGGCCTCAGCGCGATCGACGCGCTGGTGGCGCACCAGCCAGTCGACCGCGTCGCGCCCGATGAAACACTGCGCATAGTTGCGCAGGCGGTGGATGCGGTCGCGGCAGTCGAGCCCGCCGGGGCTGCGCATCTGCTGCCAGAGTTGCCGGGCCATCGCGTCGATCACGGGTCGCTG
>JANNKS010000004.1:0-20298 GCA_031396425.1 Rhizobacter sp.
GTGCCGTTCTACTTCATGTGCCTGTTCTGGGCGCTGGCGGCGTATTTCCTGGTGCGCTATGTGGTGCGCACGCCGTTCGGCATGGCGCTGCAGGGCATTCGCGACAACCCGCGGCGCATGAGCGCGCTGGGCTACCACGTCGTGGCGCACCGGGTGGCGGCCTATGCACTGGCGGGCGTGATCGCCGCCTTCGGCGGCATCGGTCTGGCCTGGTACAACGCGCTGATGACGCCAGGCTCGGTGGGTACCGGATGGCTCATCAACATCCTCATCATTGCGGTGCTCGGCGGCATCAAGCAGCCGATCGGTGCCTTCCTGGGTGCTCTCGTCTTCGTGCTGCTCCAGACCTTCGCGATCGACCTGATCGACCGCGAACGCTTCAACCTCGTGATCGGCAGTGTGTTCCTCGCCATCGTCTTGTTTTCCCCCGATGGCTTGCTCGGACTGTGGGCGAAATTTCGTTCACGTTACGGGCCGGCCCAGACCTTAACCTCCAAAGGAGACTGAAAGTGAACGTGAACAAACGGATTGCGGTGCGCTCGGTTCTGGGTGCGGCGGCACTTGCCGCAACGATGGGCATGGCCTGGGCGCAGGGTCAGCCGGTGAAGATCGGCCTGCTGGCCACGCTCGAAGGGCCGTTTGCGGCCGGCGGCGCCGACGGCATGCGCGGCGCCGAACTCGCCGTCAAACAACGCGGCGGCGTGGTGGCAGGGCGCAAGATCGAGATCATCAAGGCCTCGTCCGACGCCAAGCCCGACGTCGCAGTGAACGCCACGCGCAAGCTCGTCGAGCAGGACAAGGTCGACATCATGGTCGGCCCGCTGTCGGGCGGCGAAGGCATTGCGGTAAAGGACTATTCGAAGACACAGCCGAACATCACGTTCATCAACGGTGGCTCTGGCGCGCAAGCGACGACGCTCGTCAACCCCAGCACCAACTTCTTCCGCTTCAACACCGAGGGTGCGCAGTGGATGGTCGGCCTGGGCAAGGCGGCGCTGGCCAAGGGCTACAAGCGCACCATGATCATCGCCGAGGACTACGCGTTCCCGTATTCGCAGGTGCAGGGCTTCATGGCCGAGTACTGCCGCCTGGGCGGAAAGGTGCCCGAGAAAGCCTGGGTGCCGCTGGGCGGCAAGGACTACTCTTCCGTGATCGCGAAGATCCCGAAAGACGTGGACGCGCTGCTGGTCGTGCTGGGCGGCGCTGACGCGGTGAACTTCCTGAACCAGTACGAGGCGGCCGGCGGCGACAAGCCCATCATGGGCGGCTCGATCACCGTCAGCCAGGACGTGCTGAACTACCGTGGCAAGCGCCGCGAATCGCTGGTGGGCACGCTGTCCGCCGGCCCTTACGCCGACTCGTTCGACGGCGCCGACTGGAAGGCCTTCGTCACCGACTATCAGAAGAACTATCCCGTCTCGGCGGGTGGCTTCCCGCAGCCGAGCCTGTTTGCCTACGTCTACTACGTGAACATGAAGGCGGCACTGGATGGTCTGGCCGCGGTGAACGGCGACTTGTCGGGCGGCCAGGCGAAGTATCGCGAAGCCTTGTCGAAGCTGGTGCTCAAGACGCCCAACGGTGAGGTGCGCCTGGACGCGAACCGCCAGGCCATTGGCACGACCTTCGTCACCGAAGTCGTGAAAGACGCACAGGGCAATTTGTCGACCAAGGTCAACAGCAAGGTCGACAACGTCGAGCAGACCCTGGGCATGAGTGCGGCCGACTTCAAGATCGGCTCGCGCGACGTGCCAAGCTGCCCCTGAGGTCTGGCTCCCCTGGCGCCCAACAGCGCCCGGGGGTCCGGCTCCAGGCACCCCAGCATCGCCATGGCGACCCTTGCCCGACTGAGCCGCAACGCCGCCGCACCCTCGGCAGCGGGACCGTCCGCGCTCGCGTCGAATGACGCCCTGGTGCTGAACAAGGTCACCCGCGCGTTTGGTGCGTTGCGCGCGGTCGATGCGGTCTCGCTGACGGTGGCCGCGGGGCAGAAGTACGCCGTGCTGGGGTCGAACGGGGCCGGCAAGACGACGCTGTTCAACGCCATCACGGGGGACCACCCGCCCAACGCCGGGCGGATCTATTTTTTCGGCGAAGACATCACCGAGCTGCCGACGCACGAGCGCATCCGCAAGGGGCTGCGCCGCACCTATCAGTCTTCGCTGCTGTTTCGCGACCTCACGGTACGCGACAACCTGTTCCTCGCGGTGCGCGGAGTGGGCAACGCGCGCTTCAGTTTCCTGCGGGCCCGCGGTTCACACGCGTCCACGCTCGCCACCCAAGACCTGCTCGAACGCTCGCGTCTGACGCACCTCGCCGATGAACTCGTTGCGAACCTCGCGCACGGCCAGCAGCGCCAGCTGGAAATCGGCATGGCGCTGGCAGGGGCGCCACGGCTGATCCTGTTCGACGAGCCCGCGGCCGGCCTGTCGCCCGCCGAGCGCCGCGAACTCGTTGCGCTGCTGCGTTCCCTGCCCGCGCACATGAGTTTCGTGCTGATCGAGCACGACCTGGACATTGCGCTGAGCGTGGCCGAGCGCGTCAGCGTGATGCACAACGGCAGCGTGCTCAAGACCGGCACGCCCGATGAGATCGAAGGGGACGCCCAGGTGCAGGCCATCTACATGGGAAGCAAACACTGATGGCGGGCACGGCACAAGGCAAAGGTGAGCGCAAGGATGGGCGCAAGGATCAGCGCCTGGGGGCCCCGGTGCTCGCCGTCGAAGGCCTGGACGTCTACTACGGCCGTGCCCATGCGCTGCAGGGAGTGATCCTGCAGATCGACCACGGCGTGCTCGGCATCGTCGGGCGCAACGGCATGGGCAAGACGACGCTGTGCAATGCCATCACCGGGCTGGTGCGCGCCACCGGCAGCGTCAAGTTGCTCGGTGAAGAGATCCTGGGTCGCCCGCCGAACCAGATCACCCGGCGCGGCATCGCCTATGTGCCGCAAGGGCGGCGCGTCTGGCCGTCGCTGTCGGTGGATGAAACGCTGCGCCTGGTGGCGCGCAAGCGCCGCGACGTCGAGCGCATCTACACCATGTTCCCGCGTCTGGCCGAGCGCAAGAGCAACGGCGGCGCACAGTTGTCGGGCGGCGAACAGCAGATGCTGGCGATCGGCCGTGCGCTGCTGCTCGAGCCGCAGCTGCTCGTGATGGACGAACCCACCGAGGGCCTGGCGCCGCGCATCGTCGAACAGGTCACGCAGACGCTGCGCGACCTGGCGGCGGGCGGCGAGATCGCCGTGCTGCTGATCGAGCAGAACCTGGGTGTTGCGATCGACGCGGCGGACCGCATCGGCGTGATGGTGAACGGCCGCATCGCGCAGGAAATGCCCACCGCCCAGCTGGCGGGCGACCGTGACTTGCAGGAACGCCTGCTGGGCGTGCGCTCCGGCGGCCACGACGAAGGCGTCGAGTCGGTTGCCGCACGGCTGGCCGACGGCGAGCCAGCCGCGGCTCCGATTCAGGTCCTCACGGTGCGCCGCGCGTATGCCGAGGGTGCGCCGTCGCTCGACGACCTGGCGCCCCGCACCGTGCGCGGCTTCAACCGCTGGAATGCGGCGGACGCGGCAGCGCCGCTGGCCGACATTTCGCGCGCGGCCGGTGCGAGCGAGTCGCCCCTGCCGCGCCCTGGCAGCGTCACCGAGGGCGTCACTGCGGATGCCGACGTTGCAGGCGCTGCTGCGGCGTCCATCAGCGCAAGCGCGCGTCGCGGCGCCGTGCTCGACTTCCCGGTCGCCGCCAGCAGCACGCGTGCGGTGGTCGTGGCCGGCACCTTCGACACCAAGGCGCGCGAACTGTTCTTCCTGCGTCAATGCCTGGAAAAACTCGGCCTGCGCGTTGTCACCGTCGACCTGTCCACCTCGGGGCGGCCCTCGCCCGCGAGTGTGCATCCGCGCGAAGTGGCGCGTCACCATCCGGGCGGCGAGGCCGCGGTGTTCAGCGGCGACCGCGGCAGCGCCGTCACCGCGATGGCGCTGGCGTTCGAACAGTTCGTGTTGACCCGGCGCGACATCGGCGGAATCATCTCTGCGGGCGGCTCAGGCGGAACGTCGCTTGCCACCGCAGGCATGCGTGCACTGCCGATCGGCTGCCCGAAGGTGATGGTGTCGACCATGGCTTCGGGCGACACGCGCCCCTACGTCGGCCCGAGCGACATCTGCATGATGTATTCGGTCACCGACGTTCAAGGCATCAACCGCATCAGCGAGAAGGTGCTGTCCAACGCTGCGCACGCGCTGGCCGGCATGGTGGCGCACCTGCCACCACCCCATGCCGTGCCGGCGGCGCCCACCAAGGAGGCGATCGGCCTGACGATGTTCGGCGTCACGACGCCGTGCGTGCAGGCCGTCACCAAAGAACTCGGCGACGCCTACGACTGCCTGGTGTTCCACGCCACCGGCGTGGGCGGGCAGTCGATGGAGAAGCTCGCCGACTCGGGCCTGCTCGCCGGCGTGATCGACGTGTCGACCACCGAGGTGGCGGATGAGATCGGTGGTGGCGTGCTCTCCGCCGGGCCGACCCGGATGGACGTGTTCGCACGCCATGCGCTGCCTTACGTCGGCTCGTGCGGGGCCCTCGACATGGTCAACTTCGGCGCCTGGGACAGCGTGCCCGAGCGCTTCAAGGCACGCAAGCTGTATCGCCACAACGCCACCGTGACGCTGATGCGCACGACCGTCGACGAAAGCCGCCGCATCGGTGAATTCATTGCCGACAAGCTCAACGCGATGCGCGGGCCGGTGCGGTTCCTGATTCCCGAGGGCGGCGTTTCGGCGATCGACAAACCCGGCCAGCCGTTCCACGACCCGCAGGCCGACGCGGCGCTGTTCAACGCGATCGAGCAGCTCTTCCGCGCCGGCGCGAATCGGCGCCTGCAGCGCCTGCCGCTGCACATCAATGACGAAGCCTTCGCGCTTGCCTTGGTCGGCGCATGGCGGGACGTCTCGCGACATCCCGGCGCTGGCCGGGAACCCCTGCTTGCGCGCCCCACTGGATCCCGGCTTGCTCCGGGATGACACCGTTGCTGGTTCTATCCCAAGCGAAAGAGCGCACCATGCCCCGAATCGACCGCCAGACCCTGCTGACGCGCTTTCGCGCCAAGATCGCCCGCGGCGAGCCGCTCATCGGCGGCGGTGCCGGCACGGGCCTGTCGGCCAAGTGCGAAGAGGCCGGCGGCATCGACCTGATCGTGATCTACAACTCGGGCCGCTACCGCATGGCCGGGCGCGGCTCGCTCGCCGGGCTGCTGGCCTACGGCAACGCGAATCAGATCGTCTGCGAGATGGCGCACGAGGTGCTGCCGGTGGTGCGGCACACGCCGGTGCTGGCCGGCGTGAACGGCACCGACCCGTTCATGATTCCCGACCAGTTCCTGCGCCGCCTGATCGACCTGGGCTTTTCGGGCGTGCAGAACTTTCCGACGGTCGGCCTGATCGACGGCACGTTTCGCGCCAACCTCGAAGAGACCGGCATGGGTTACGGCCTGGAGGTCGACATGATCGCGCGCGCTCACGGGCTGGACCTGCTGACGACGCCTTACGTTTTCAGCGAGCGCGAAGCGCGCAGCATGGCGCAGGCCGGCGCCGACATCGTGGTGTGCCACATGGGCCTGACGACGGGCGGCGCGATCGGCGCCGGGACTGCGCTGAAGCTGGCAGACTGCGTCGAGCCGATCAACGCCTGGGCGGCCGCCGCGCTGGCGGTGAACCCGGGTGTGATCGTGCTGTGCCACGGCGGGCCGATTGCCACGCCCGAAGACGCGCAGTTCATCCTGCGGCAATGCCCTGCGGTGCACGGGTTTTACGGCGCCAGTTCGATGGAGCGGCTGCCCACCGAAACGGCATTGACCGACACGACGCGGCGCTTCATGCGCATTGCGCGTTGAACCCCAGCGCAAACGCGCATTGAACTGAATACGAGCCAGACCCCCAAGGAGACTTCACCATGACCGGCGCTGAATTCGGCAGCTTCATTCTCGGCCTGATCGTCGTTGCGATCGTCGTCGCCATCGCCGTGTGGCTGCTGCACTGGCTCTACCTGCGCAGCAGCAAGGAGCGTGCCTTCGTGCGCACCGGCCTGGGCGGGCAGAAGGTCGTGCTCGACGGCGGCGCGTTCGTGCTGCCGATCGTGCACGACGTGATCCCGGTCAACATGAACACACTGCGGCTGGAAGTGAGCCGTGGCCGTGAGAAGGCGCTGATCACGAAAGACCGCATGCGCGTCGACGTGATCGCCGAGTTCTATGTGCGCGTTGCGGCCGAACCCAAAGCGGTGGCTGCGGCGGCGCAGACGCTGGGCCTGCGCACCATGGAACCGGAACAGTTGAAAGAACTGGTGGAAGGCAAGTTCGTCGACGCGCTGCGCACCGCGGCGGCCGAGATGACGATGGAAGAGCTGCACGAAAAGCGCGGCGCGTATGTGAAGCGGGTGCGCGAGACCGTGGCCGAAGACCTGACCAAGAACGGCCTGGAACTCGAAGCCGCGTCGCTGACGCAGCTCGACCAGACCGGCATGGAATTCTTCAACCCGAGCAACGCCTTCGACGCCGAAGGCCTGACGCGCCTGACCGAGCAGATCGAACACCGCAAGAAGCAGCGCAACGATGTGGAGCAGGACACGCTGATCGCGATTCGCAACAAGAACCTCGAGGCCGAGAAACTCTCGCTCGACATCGACCGCGAAGGCGAATACGCACGCCTGAACCAGCAGCGCGAGGTGGAAATCGCACGTGCGCGCCAGCGCGCCGAGGTGACGACGGAACGCGCCCAGCGCGAACAGGCCTCGGAAGGTGCGCAGATCGCCGCCAAGCAGGCGATCGACGCGGCGCGCATCCGTTCCGAACAGTCGATCGAGCAGGAACGCATCCAGAAAGAGCGTTCGGTGCAGGCGGCCGAGATCGAGCGCCGCAAGTCGCTCGAACTGGCCGAACAGCAGCGCGCGATTGCGGTCGCGCACGAAAGCAAGGCGCAAAGCGAAGCGCAGGCGGCGGCCGACCTGGCGCGTGCCGACGCCGTGACCGCCGAAGAACGGGTATTCACCGCGCGCGAAGTCGAGATGGCTGAGCGCAAAAAGGCCATCGACCTGATCGGTGCGCGCCAGTCGGCCGAGCGCGATGCCTTGCGCCTGACGGTCGCGGCGCACGCCGAGAAGGAGGCGAGCGCCGACCGGGGCCATGCCATTCGTGCCCAGGCCGAGGCCGATGCCGACGCCGACAAGATCAAGACGATCGCGCTGCGCATCCGCGCCGAGATCGAGGCCGAGGCGCAACGCCTGATGAACGAGGCGCACAACATGCTCACGCCCGAAGCGCGCATGTCGGCCTTGCGCATGCGGCTGGTCGAGAAGGCCGAGGGCATCATCCGCGAGTCGGTGCGGCCGATGGAGCGCATCGAAGGCATCAAGATCCTGCATGTCGACGGGCTGGGTGGGTCCGGCGGCGGCGGCGATGGCAGCGGCAACCATGGCGGCGGCAACTTTGCCGACGGCGTGGTGAACTCGGCGCTGCGCTTCCGCGCCCAGGCGCCGCTGGTCGACCAGTTGCTGCGCGAAATCGGCATCGAAGGCGGCGACATCCAGCGCCTGGTGGGCAGCGTCAGCGGTGCCCAGGCGGCATTGCCGCCGGCCACGCCGACCCCGGCGCCGAAGGAGTGACGCCTCTTGATCAAGATCTACACCTCCAGCGTGATCGACGCGAGTGCCGACACGGTGTGGTCACGCGTGCGCGACTTCAACGCCTTGCCGCTGTGGCACCCGCTGATTGCCGACAGCCGCATCGAAAACAACGAGCCGAGTGACCGCATCGGCTGCATCCGCCATTTCCACACCCGCGACGGCGGAATGATCCGCGAGCGGCTGCTGGCGCTGTCGGACTACGAGTACAGCTGCGTCTACGAGATCCTGGAGAGCCCGATGGGGGTGGACAACTATGTCGCTACCCTCAAGTTCACGCCCGTCACCGACGGCGGGCGGTGTTTCGGCGAGTGGAGCGCCGAATTCGATTGCGACGAGGGGCGCGAGCGCGAACTCACCGAGAGCATCGCCAACGGCGTGTTCCAGGCCGGCTTCGACGCCTTGAAGCGCCATTTCGGGCGCCGCTAGCAGGCCGCCGCGATGCTGCAACGCGTGCTGCGCTCCACCATCATCGACGCGCCGATCGCGCGCGTCTGGGCGGTGCTGCGCGACTTCAACAGCCACGAACAGTGGCACGACGTCGTCGAGTCGAGCCGCATCGAAGGCGGTGAGCGCGGTGACCAGGTGGGGTGCGTGCGCAGCTTCACGCTGAAAGACGGCAACCGCATCCGCGAACAGCTGCTCACGCTGTCTGATGTGGACCACAAGATCACCTACTGCATCGTCGAGGCGACCGTGCCGCTGCAGCGTTATGTGGCCACGGTGACGCTCAAGCCCGTCACCGACGGCAACCGCACGTTCTGGCATTGGGAATCCACCTTCGCCACGCCGCCCGGGCAGGAGCGTGCGCTGCGCGACCTGGTGGCTCAAGGGGTTTACGAGGCGGGCTTCGAGAACCTGCGCCGCCATTTGCGCCAGGGCGGCACCGGCCGCGCCGCGCCGCGCCAGCGCTCGGCGGGGCTGCCGATGGCCAGCCGCATGGTGCGCCAGCGCCGCTATGGTGGTGGCGACGTGCTGGAGCCGCACCTCGGCGAAGCGCCGGCACCGGGCCCGGGCGAGGTGCGCATTGAACAGCGCGCGATCGGCGTCAACTATCTGGATGTCTATCTGCGCCGCGGTTTCATTCCAGCGATGCTGGCGCTGGACGTCGCACCCGCCGTGCTGGGCATGGAGGCCGCCGGCACCGTGATCGATGTGGGCGAGGGGGTGTCCGGTCTGCTGCCCGGCGATCGGGTGGCTTACCTGTATGGCGCGCCGGGGGCCTATTGCAGCGCGCGTTGCGTGCCGGCCGAGCGGGTGTTGCGGCTGCCCGCCTCGGTGGACGATGCAGTGGCGGCCGCGGTGCTGCTCAAGGGCGTGACGGCGGACTACCTGTTGCGCGACCTCGGCCATGTGAAAGCCGGCACGCGCGTGCTGGTGCATGCGGCTGCCGGCGGGGTGGGGCTGCTGGTGTGTGCCTGGGCGCGTTCGATGGGCGCCACCGTGATGGGCACGGTGTCGAGTGAAATGAAGGCGCGTCTGGCGCGTGAACATGGCTGCGAACACGTGATCGTGACGTCCGACTACCGTTTCGCCGACGCGGTGCAGCGCCTGTGCGGTGGCGCCGACCTGGTCATCGACGGCCTGGGCGAGGCGGCCCGCGAGCAGAACATGGCCGCACTCGCGCCGTGCGGCCACTGGGTCAGCCTGGGCCAGGCCAGTGGCGCGCTGAGTCCGTTGCATCCCGATTGGCTGAACGCCAAGTCGGTGACGTTTTCGCGGCCGGTGGTGTTTCACTACGTCGCCGGTGCGGACGCGCTGGCCGAGCGCGCGCAGCGCGTCTGGAATGCCCTCGCAGACGGCACGCTGCGTGCGCCGGTGATCGAACGCTACACGCTGGACGCCGCTGCGCAGGCGCACGCCCGGCTCGAAGCGCGCGCGACGAGCGGTGCATTGATTCTGCTGACCTGAGGAACAACCCCATGATCCAGGGCATGAACCATTTCACCGTGATCGCCGAGAACCTCGATCGCACGCTGGAGTTCTACGTCGGCCTGCTCGGCCTGGAGCAGGGTCATCGCCCCGACCTGGGTTTCCCAGGGGCCTGGCTGTACGCGGATGGCCGCGCGATCCTGCACGTCTACGGCGACCGCCCGGTGCCGGCCGGGCGCGCCGGCGTGATCGACCACATGGCCTTCACTGCGAGTGGCCTGAAGGCCGTGAAAGCGCGCTTCGATGCTGCCGGCGTCAAGTACGACCTGCGCCAACAGCGCGGTGCCGGAACCTGGCAGCTGTTTTGCTTCGACCCGAACGGTGCCAAGGTCGAACTGGATTTCGATCCCTCCGAGGCGCTCTGAGCGTCCGCGCGTCCGCGCGTCCGCGCTGACGCGGTCGGCAAAGGGGCGCAGCAACGATTCGCGGCGCCTACACGCGGGCGCGACGGAACCGGTTTCAGTGGTGGTACATGTCCACGTCGGGCACCAGGTCCAGGTGTTCTGCCATGCGCAGCACATGGCGGGCCCTGTGTTTGCCCAGGGCGCGGACCAGCAGCGCGAGTTGCTGGTGCAGCGTCGCCGACGCAGGGAGTTGCAGTTCGGGGTGGATGACGCGGTTGCGCGCCAGCCGCACCAGGTGGTCGGCGAGCGAGCGTTGCGCTTCGACTTCGCCGAGGTGCATCACCAGCAGGTCGGACAGGCTGTCGACCACGGCTTGTTCGGAGCTTGCCTGGTCGATCAGTTTGGCGGCCGCCATCAACGGCCCGCGGTCCACGCCGAGCTCGCGCAGCAGCGCCAACGCTGCGGCCATGGCGCCGAAACGGGACACATCGTCGCCGGCGTGGCGCATCAATTCCGCGACCACACACACAAAACGTGCGCGCGCTTCGGTCGAACTTTGCAGCCCCATGCTCGCACAGCTGCCGCCTTGCACGTCCAGCGTGTGGCCGCGGTGGTCGAGCAGGAGCACGTCCAGGTAGAGCTGATCGGGCGACACCGTCGGCAGGTGCGACAGGCGCGTCACGATCCGGCCGGCGCGGTAGCCCGGAAACTCAGGGGTGCCGGTCCAGCCGTCGCTGGAATCTGCCGGCCGCCTCCGGCCAAGCCACGGCGCACCACCGGGGAGCGGGTGCATCGTGCGGGCCTGTGGCTTGTTCACATCACACTCCAACGCCGCGCGGACGGCAAGGCAGGGCGGCTGCCCCGGTCTCGCCCGCGCCGGCGCGGGGACGGTGGGATCAGGCGCGCTTGGCCTTCACCGGGCTGGCCTTGACAGCCTTGCTCGCCTTGGCGGCGAGCGCGTTCACGTTCGACTCGACCGTTTCGCCCGCTTGTTTGGCCATGCGCTGCACGCCGTCGAATGCCTCGTTGGCGGCGATCACGCTGTTCTTGAACAGGCTCACGGCGTTCTCGCTGCCGGCCGGCGCGTTTTTCACGGCCGTGTCGATGAAGGCGAGCATCTGCTTGCGCGCGGCGGCCACGCTCTCTTCGGTGTAGCGGCTCAGCTCGGCGCTCGCCTGGCTGGTGATTTCATACAGCTCGCGGCTGTAGGCGGTGGCCTTGTCGGCCACGGGCTGCAGCAGTTCGCCCTGGGCGCTGAACAGCGCTTGCGGCTCTTTCACCGACAGCACGGCTTCGCTGGTGTCCTCGAGCGCGGACTTGGCGGTTTGCAGGTTCAGCGCGACGACCTTTTCGACGCTCTCGAACGCCTTCTGGCTCAGGCCGAAGAGGGTTTCAACATTGCGCTTCTGGGCGGCGATCATTTGTTCAGCGGTAAACATGAGAAGGTTCCTTTGTGTCGAGGGTTGGTGCTTTGGAAATCGATATGCTGCACTGCAACATGAGGCAAGTGTAGAGGTTTGGGCGGCCGTTTCAAGCGAAAAATGTTGCAGCGCCGCAGATTAGTGCCGGAGTTCTATTTCCGCGCGTCGCGGGCCTGCGGGCGAGCCCCGCAAACGCGGCCGCCGGCGCAGGCGTCAGTGGTTTGCCCGATGATGCGGCTCCATGCCTGAGCGCCCCCGCCCACCCGGTCATGCCGAGTAACGCCGTCGGCGACGCGCCACTGTTGGCATTGCACAACGTCGCCCGGCGCTATGTGCTTCCGCGCGAATCGCTCTGGCACGCCGCGCCCGTCGTGCAGGCGCTGGACGGCGTCAGCCTGGTGCTGCGCGCCGGGCGCAACCTGGGTGTGGTGGGCGAGTCGGGCTCGGGCAAGTCGACGCTGGCACGTGTTGCACTGGCGCTCGAGCCGCCGAATTCGGGCACGGTGATCTTCAAGGGCCAGGACCTGAACCGACTGGGTGCCGCCGAGTTGCGCGCGGCGCGGCGCGGTGTGCAGATGGTGTTCCAGGACCCCTACGGTTCGCTCGACCCACGCCAGCGCGTCGGGCGCATCGTCGCCGAGCCCTTGTTCGATGCCTCGGCCAGTGAACGACGCGAGCGCGTCGGCGCGATGCTCGATGCGGTCGGCCTGCGCAGCAGCGATGCCGACAAGTACCCGCACGAATTTTCCGGCGGCCAGCGCCAGCGCATCGCGATCGCCCGCGCACTCATCACGCGGCCGCAGCTGATCGTGGCCGATGAGCCGGTCAGCGCGCTTGATGTGTCGGTGCAGGCGCAGGTGCTCAACCTGATGCAGGACCTGCAGCAGCAGTTCGGCGTGACCTACCTGTTGATCAGCCACGACCTGGCAGTGGTCGACCATGTCTGCGACGACATCATCGTGATGTACGCCGGGCGGGTGGTGGAGCAGGGGCGCGCCGACACGCTGCTGCGGGCCGCGGCGCATCCGTACACGCGGGCGCTGCTGGCTGCGGCGCGTGACACCGGAGTGGACAAGGCGGCCCCGGCGGCCGCCGATCCGGCGAGGGCGGCGGCGGGTGTGGCGCCCCACGGCAGGCCGGCATGGCGCGCCGCCGCGCAGGCTGGGGCCGCATCGATTAGAGTCGCTGACGCAAGCGCCCCGGCCGGTGCCTGCCCGTACGCAGGGCGTTG
The DNA here is from genome assembly GCA_031396425.1 of Rhizobacter sp. Lineage (GTDB taxonomy): Bacteria > Pseudomonadota > Gammaproteobacteria > Burkholderiales > Burkholderiaceae_C > JAEMQF01. The sequence goes on from JANNKS010000004.1 coordinate 12,599, forward strand.
CCGTGATCGTCAGGCGCGCTGCGAACACGAGGCGCCGCAGCTGCGGGTCGTGGGTGCCGATCACCAGGCCGCTTGCCATTTCGCCGACACCGTGTTGATTGACCCCGTTCATTCAGGAGACCGACGATGAGAGCCACCCTTCGACACGCCGCCGCACTCGTGCTGGCTGCGCTCGCACTCAGCGCTGCCGCGCAAGGCCGCAAAGACAGCGCCGTGCTGGCGATGGTGCTCGAACCCGCCGGCGGTCTGGACCCGACCACCGCGCCGGCGGCGGCGATCGGCGAGATCGTGCACTACAACATCCTCGAGGGTCTGACCAAGATCAACGTCGATGGCAAGGTCACGCCGCTGCTCGCCGAGAGCTGGAGCATGGAACCCGACGGCAAGACCTACACCTTCAAGCTGCGCAAGGGTGTGAAGTTCAGCGACGGCGAAGCCTTCGACGCCAGCGACGTGAAGTTCAGCTTCGAGCGCGCGAAGGCCGAGACCTCGACGAACAAGGCCAAGAAGGCGGTGTTCGACAACATCAGCAGCATCAACACGCCCGACGCCCACACCGTGATCCTGGTGCTGAACAACGCCGACGGCAACTTCCTGTTCCGCCTGGGCGAAAACACCGCCGTCATCCTCGACCCCAAGAGTGCTGCCGGCACCGCCACCAAACCAGTGGGCACCGGGCCGTACGTGTTGAGCGATTGGAAGAAGGGCAGCTCGATCACGCTCACTCAATGGGCGGGCTTTCGCGCCGCGCCAAGCGTCAAGCTGAAAAAGGTGACGTTCCGCTTCATCAACGACCCGGCGGCGCGCGTCGCTGCGCTGCTGGCGGGTGACGTCGACGCGGTGCCGCGCCTGGACGCGCCGCAGAGCCTGAAGCAATTCCAGGCCGACAAGCGCTTCACGGTGGCCATCGGCAGCACCGCCGGCAAGGGCATCATGACGATCAACAACAAGAAAAAGCCGTTCGACGACGTGCGCGTGCGCCGTGCGCTGATGCACGCGATCGACCGCAAGGCGTTCATCGACGGCGTGCTCGAAGGCCTGGCGCAGCCGATCGGCTCGCACATGGCACCCACCGATGCGGGCTATGTCGACCTCACCGGTGTGTACGCCTTCAACCCCGAGAAGGCGAAGGCGCTGCTGAAGGAAGCCGGCGTCGCGACGCCGCTGGAGGTGACGCTGACGCTTCCGCCGCCGCAGTACGCACGCAAGGGCGGCGAGGTGATCGCCGCGCAGTTGGCCAAAGTCGGCGTCAACGCGAAGATCGAGAACGTCGAATGGGCGCAGTGGTTGTCGGGCCCGTTCAAGGGCAACTTCGACCTGACGGTGATCAACCACGTCGAGCCGCTCGACTTCATGCAGTACGCGAACCCGCAGTACTACTGGGGCTACGACAGCAAGGCGTTCCGCGACCTGGCGGCGAAGTACGCCGCCGAGGGCAACGCCAAGGAGCGCATCAAGCTGTTCGGCGACATTCAGAAGCAGCTGACGGCCGATGCCGTGAACGCCTTCATCTTCAACCCCGCGGCGACGGCGGTGTTCAAGAAGGGACTGAAGGGCGTGTGGACCAGTTCGCCGATCTTCGCCAATGACCTGGGTGCGATGAGCTGGCAGTGAGGACACGATGTCATCGTTGCACGCCCTGAGCGCGGCAGAGCTGTTCGAGCTGTACCAAAGCCGGGCCGCGTCGCCGGTCGAAGTGACGCGCGCCGTGCTCAAGCGCATCGAGGCGTTCGAGCCTCAGCTGCACGCAACCTACGCGCTCGATGCCGATGCGGCATTGACGATGGCCGAGGCCTCGCAGGCGCGCTGGCTGGCGGGCAAACCGCTGTCGCCGCTCGACGGCGTGCCGGTGACGATCAAGGAGAACATTGCCACCCAAGGTGTGGCCATGCCGCTGGGCACCGCGGCCACCGAACTCACGCCCGCCGCGCACGACGCACCCCCGTCCGCGCGCCTGCGCGAAGCGGGTGCGGTGATCCTGTGCAAGACGACGATGCCCGACTACGGCATGTTGTCGTCGGGTTTGTCCAGCTTTCACAAGCTGACGCGCAACCCCTGGGACACCGCGCGCAACCCGGGTGGCTCGAGCAGCGGCGCGGCCGCTGCCGCAGCCGCCGGCTACGGCCCGCTGCACCTGGGCACCGACATCGGCGGTTCGGTGCGCCTGCCGGCCGGCTGGTGCGGCATCTTCGCGCTCAAACCCAGCCTGGGCCGCATTCCGATCTATCCACCCTACGCGGGGCGCGTCGCCGGGCCGATGACGCGCACGGTGGCCGACAGCGCCGCGATGATGGCGGTGCTCAGCCGCGCCGATGCGCGCGACTCGATGAGCCTGCCCTGGCAGGACATCGCCTGGAACAAGCTCGAATCCGACCCCAAGGGCCTGCGCATCGGCCTGATGATGGACGCCGGCTGGGGCCTGGGCGTCGACGCCGAAGTGGCCACCGCGGTACACGCAGCAGCGCGCGCGTTCGAAGCGGCCGGCGCGATCGTCGAGCCGCTCGCCCCGTTCATGACGCGCGCGATGGCCGACGGCATGGACGACTTCTGGCGCTGTCGTGCCTGGCTGGACATCGCCGCGTTGCCCGAGGCGCGCCGTGCCCGTGTGCTGCCCTTCATCTTCGAGTGGGCACGCGGCGGCGAGGGGCTGAGCGGCGAACGCGTGTTTCGCGGCCACAGCCAGATGGGCGCGATGCGCGAAGCGGCCGTGAACGCCTGTGCGCGGTTCGATTTCGTGCTCTCGCCCACGGCTCCGATTCCGGCCTACGCCGCCGAGCTGCCGTGCCCGACGAACGACCCGGCGCGCCCGTTCGAGCACATTGCCTTCACACTGCCGTTCAACATGAGCGAGCAGCCGGCGGCGAGCGTGAACTGCGGCTATATCGCGGGCGGCTTGCAGAAAGGCCTTCCAATAGGCCTGCAGATCATCGGCCAGCGCTTCGACGACCTGGGCGTGTTGCGGCTCGCACGCGCCTGGGAGCGTTTGCGCCCGGCGCAGCGTGCCTGGCCGGAACCTGCGGTGCATTGAACCCGGCTGCGGCGAACATGAACGACCCGCACGACTGCCCCGTCAGCACCGGCTCGGCCGAAGCGCTGGCGCGCGCCGAAAGCGCGCTGTGGCGGCTTGTGTCGTTCTACGGTGACCCGATCGCCGACCTCGACGCCACCATCGACGCCGACCCCGGCTGGGGCTTCGCGCGCCTGATGAAGGCCGACTTCCTGCTGACCCTGACCGAACCCGCCCTGGTGGCGCAGGCGCGCGCTGATATCGACGCGGCGCGGCCGTTGATGGTGCACGCGAACGCCCGCGAGCGCGGCCATTTCGCCGCCGCCGAGCTGTGCCTGGCGGGCCGCTGGCGCGATGCGAGCGCCGCGTGGGAGGCGTTGCTGCACGAGCACCCGCGCGACCTGCTGGCGCTGCTGTGCGCGCACCTGTTCGATTTTTACCGCGGCGACGCGCGCCAGCTGCGCGCCCGCGTCGCCCGCGTACTGCCCGAATGGCCGGAAGCCGACCCGCTGCAGCCCTATGTGCTGGGCATGTACGCGTTCGGCCTGGAAGAGTGCAACCTGTACCCGCAGGCCGAAGCGGTGGGCCGCCAGGCGCTCGCTGCTTCCCCAAAGGGGCCGTGGGCCATTCACGCGGTCACGCATGTGCTTGAGATGCAGGGCCGATTTTCTGAAGGCGCGGCGTGGTTGAACGAGCGCCACGCCGATTGGGCACCCGACAACGGCCTGTCGGTGCACAACGGCTGGCACCTGGCGCTGTTCCAGCTCGAGACGCTGGACACCGGCGCAGCGCTCGCTTTCTACGACGCGCAGTTCGCCGGCAGCGCCGCCACCGTCAACCTGCAGTGGCTCGATGGCGCGGCGCTGCTCTGGCGGCTGCGGTTGCTCGGTGTCGACGTCGGGCCGCGCTGGGCGGCGCTGGCCAGCGCCTGGGCCGACCCGGTGCAGCACGCTGGCCACTACGCGTTCAACGACGTGCACGCATTGATGGCGCTGCTGGGCAGTGGCGACACGACGCGTGCCGCCGCCTTGGTGGAGGCGGTTCGCGTTCATGCCGATGGCGACCCCGGCCGCGCGGTGCCCGACAACCGCGCGATGGCGCTCGAAGTCGGCCTGCCTTTGATGCAGGGGCTGACCGATTTTGCAAACGCCCGCATGTCAAGCTGCATCGAGCGGCTGTTGCCGCTGCGCGGCGTGGCGCACCACTTCGGCGGCAGCCATGCCCAGCGCGACCTGATCGATCAGACGCTGCTCGCTGCGGCCGCTGCGGGCGGCGACCGTGCGGTGGGCCGCGCGCTGCTCAACGAGCGGCGCTGCGCGAAGGCGAACACACCGCTGACCCAGCATTGGGCGCAGCGTTTGGGCAGCCGCGTGGCTCCTTGAATGCGTGCCGATGCGGTTCCATTCCCTGCTCGCCCGCTGCACCCCGACGCTGCTGCTGATCCTGACAGCGTGCGCCAGCCCGCCCAACGACACCGCAACGCCGTCCGCGGCCACCACGATGCCGGCGCAACCGTCCCCGCAAAGCGTGACCTGCCCACCCGGGTTGCCCAACGCCACGCGCTGCCATTCGGGGCGCGATTCGGAAGGGGCATTTGTCCTGATCGCGACGCCCCAACCCTGGAATGGCCACCTCGTGCTGCACGCCCACGGCGGACCGCTTCTGGGCGCGCCGCGACCTGAGCGGGTCGCCGAAGACCTGCAGCGCTGGGCGGTGGTGGTCAAGGCCGGTTATGCCTGGGCCGGGACCAGCTTTCGCCAGGGTGGCGTGGCGGTGCGATCGGCGGCTGAAGACACCGAACGGCTGCGGCGCCTGTTCGTGCAGCATTTGGCCGTGCCGCGGCGCACGCTGCTGCACGGCCAGTCGTGGGGCGCCGGCGTGGCGGCGAAAGCGGCTGAGATGTTCACGGCCGACGCCAACGGCCGCAGGCCGTACGACGCCGTGTTGCTGACCAGCGGCGTGCTCGGCGGCGGCACCCGCTCGTACGACTTCCGGTTGGACCTGCGCGTGATCTATCAGGCGCTGTGCGGCAACCATCCGCGCGCCGACGAAGCCGGCTACCCGCTGTGGATGGGCCTGCCGGCCGACTCGACCATGACTGGCGCGGAATTGGCCGCGCGCGCCGATGACTGCCTTGGGCTGCGCACAAACGCGGCGCAACGCACGCCCGAGCAGGCACGCAGGCTCAAGACAATCGTCGATGTATTGCACATCCCCGAGCGTTCGGTGCAGGGCCACCTGAACTGGGCCACGTTCCACTTTCGCGACATCAGCCAGCACCGCAGCGCCGGGCGGCCGGTGTTCGGCAACATCGGCGCGCTGTACCGCGGCTCGGACGACGACACCGCACTGAATGCCGCGGTGGCGCGCTACGCTGCCGACGCGCAAGCCGTGCGGCAATTCGGCGCCGACACCGACCCGAGCGGCCACATCCCGGTGCCCGTGCTCACGGTCCACGCCATCGGCGACCCGGTGGCCTTCGTCGAACTCGAGGCGACGTTCCAGGCGACGATGCAGGCCGCAGGGCGCGCCGACGCGCTGGTGCAGACCTTCACCGAGCACAGCGAACACAGCTACCTGGCCGACCCGGTCTACCCGGCCCTGCTGGAGGCGTTGCTCGAATGGGTCGAGCGCGGCGTGAAACCTCGGCCGCAGGTGATCGCACAGCGCTGCGCGGCACTCGAAGCCGCATTCGGCCCCGGTTGTCGCTTTGCCGATGGCTACCGACCGCCGGCACTCGAAACGCGCGTGGCGCCGCGGCAGCGCCCTTGATCCGGCGTCGGAAGCTGGCGCGGGTGGTGTGATGGCCTGTCGGGCTCAGTTTGCCCAGACCTTGATGTCGGGCCAGCCCATCAGTTTGAACACGTAGTAGTTGACGGCGGCCTCGGCCACATCATCGGCGAAGAGGATCAGCTCGGCGTGTCGCGGCACACCGGCCTTGCTGATGAGCTTCCACAGCTCCGCGGCCGCCTTGGGCGTGCCGTCGGCGTTCAGCAGTTCCGTGTAGGGCAGCCGCACCATTGGGCCTTCAGGCTTGCGCGCCGACGTGGCCTTGCCGGACGCAACGAACACCTTCGGGTACGCGCCGCGGGTGGCCGACGGGTCGCCGATCAGCACGCCGGCGCGAGGCTGCGCGACGTATTTCGCGACCGGTACCGTGATGTCCTTCGCGGTCCTGGGTGCGCCCACGACCGTGGGCTCCCTGGTCAGCCCGCGGCCGCGCAGGCCCCACTCGTCCACCGAGTCCATCAGCACCGACACCTTCTGCTGGCCGAGCTGCTCGAAGGCCAGGAATGCCAACGCCGCGCCGGGCGTGAGCCCGCTCTCGGCCATGATCACCACCTCGTGCGCCGGGTTCACGCCGGCGGGGCCGAGCAGCTCGATGAGTCGCTCGGGGCGGCTGAGGTGGCTGCGAAAGGTGTCGGCGGGAACGTTCAGCGCGAACGCCACATGGCCGAGCGCGTATTGCTCGGCCGAGCGCACGTCGATGATGTTGAGCTGGGCTGCACCGAAGGCGCGCAGCATCGGCCCGTTCCAGCCGTCGAGCCAGGCACTGGCACGCTGGAGCTGGGGTGCGCTGTAGGTCCAGTAGGGCAGGCCGCGGTCGTCGCGCAGCCACTCGCGCTGCGACTCCAGGTACAGCTTGACGTTCGGATGCCCGACCATGAACTGCAGCGCGAACCACGGCACGCTGGCGGCCACGCCACCGCCGCAGTGGCTGTGCACCATCTGGTCGGGCTTGATGCCGAGGTAGGCCACCAGGCGCCGGATCTCATCGGGCGACTTGAAGGTCTTGTCGGCGTTGTAGAAGTCGGTGCTGGGCATTGCAATCGCATTCGGCACATGGCCGGCGCGGTCGAAGAACTTCTGTTCGCCGAAGTGGTAGCTCGGCTCCAGCGCGTCGACCAAGGCGTGCTTCGCGCGGTCTCCCGAGGCGACCAGGAACTCCGGCAGCCGCACACGCACCTCTTCGCGCAGCGCGGTGATGCGGAATGACCCGACCGGCGGGGGCGGGGTCGGCTCCCGGGTGACGGTGCCACCCTGCGTGCGCCACATGGCGAGCCCGCCGTCGAGGATGAAGAGCTCGTTGGCGGCTGCGCCGTGGTAGTACAAGTCGTAGAACAGGCGCGTTGCCATCATGTCGCCGCCCTGGTCATAGACAACGATCTTGCGGCCCGGGCTGATGCCCCAGGACTGGATGCGCTGTTCCATCGCGGCCCGCGACGGCTCTTGCACGCCGTAACGGTACAGGTCCGCGCTGATCGCACCGGGGATGTGCCCGGCCAGATGCTGCGGCGTCATCGAAGCGTCGAGGACCACGGCGTTGACCAGGTTCGCTTGCAGCCAGGCGACGTTGACCAGGCGGCCCTGGCGGCCCGCCTCGGCCGAAGCAGGCACCGTCATCAGGGCCCAGCACAGGCCAGTCGTGCAAAGCAGCGCAAAGCATCGGTCCAGAACATGTGGCATGGGGTGTTCCTCTCGCCAATAGGGGGTGTGACGGCGCACTATGCCGCAGTCGGTGGGCTGCTCGCGAGCACACGCCGACCAACTGCGGCCCGGAACGACTCAGATGCACCGACCGGGGACGAACGGTGGCGTGGCGGCCGTCGATCCACCCCTGGCATGATGGGTGTCTCACGGGACACGGCGGCTCCAATTGAACTCCATCGAAACCGACTACCTGATCATCGGC
>JANNKS010000045.1:0-7967 GCA_031396425.1 Rhizobacter sp.
TGCCCCGAGACCACCAGGCGCAGTGTCGACTGCAACGGGCCCTTGAGCAGGCGTTCGGTGGCCGCACAGCTCACATAGCGTCCTTTGCGCGCGAGTTCGCCTGATCACGGGCGCAGCATCGGCCGGTGCAGGAACAGCACCGTGTGCGCATGGTCAGCTGCATGGCCGACCTGATTCGCGATCCACTCCCACAACGCCGCTTCCTGTGCCGAGTCGGAACCCAGCAGCTGCGCATTGATGCCCAGCAGCTTCCAGTCGCCCGCCTTGATCACCCAATGGTCGGGACCGAAGATGTCCCTGTAGGCCCGCAGCAGCCGCTCGTCCAGCGGGCTCTCGCCAGAGCCGTCGCCCAGGTCGTGATTGCCGGGCACGCACCGCATCTCGGTCGGCCACTGTTGCATCAGACGCGAGGCAAAGGCCAACTCGTCGCCATGCCTCTGGCCATCCAATGTGATGTCCCCAAGATGAACGGTCAGGTCCGCACCCAGCCGCCCGACGGCGCACCTTGCAGCGTGCCAGTTCGCCACGCACTCTGGCGAGCGCGCGGAGAGATGCGTGTCAGCTATCAGGGCGATGCGCATGGTGCCGGCTTCCGTCGACCCTCACTGGGTGGCCTCCACAGCGTAGGGCACCGCGGTGACAGGCGAGTGTCGGCAGCGTCGCTGATCAGGTCTTTAGGGCGCGCTGCCGGAGCGCGTCCAGACGTGCTAGGAGTTCCTCCGGGTACTTGATCTCGACCTGGGCAGCGCCGGCGTAGAAGACCCCTTCGTTGCCGTCGAGGGTGATCAGATCCCCCTCGTGCAAGGCGGTGTCGCCGACCTGTATGGTGCGCGCGGTCTCGTCGATCTGCAGTTCGATGCAGCCCACAATGCAGACCTTGCCCAGCTGCCGGGCCACCACCGCCGCATGCGATGTCCGGGCTCCGCGTTGCGTCAACAGTCCGGTGGCCGATTCGAGCGCTGCGATATCGCTGGTCTCGGCGTCGCGGCGCACCAGGACCACTTGAACCCCCGCTTCGTGGCGGGCGACCGCGCGCGCCTCGTCGAGCGCGACTTCGCCGACGGCAACGCCGCTGCTCGCGGTCGCCGCACGACCCAGCGGGGTCAGCACCGTGCCGCCTGTTGCGACGACGCAGGGCTGCGCGAGCGACTCGCGATCCAACCCCGACGTGCGCTCCAGCGCGAGCTGGGGTCCGATCAACCCCTCGTCGAACAGGTCCAGCGCAATGCGGGCAGCCGCGTGGGGCGTGCGCTTGCCGGACCGGGTCTGCAGCATGAAGAGCCGGCCGTCCTGCACGGTGAACTCGAAGTCCTGCATGTCGCCGAAATCGTGTTCGAGTTGCTGTGCCGCCTCAGAGAGTTCGTGCCAGACCTCAGGCAGCACGGTCGCCAACTCGTCGTGGCCGTTGGCACTGCGCCGCCCCGACACCACATCTTCGCCCTGCGCGTTGAAGAGAAAGTCGAGCCACAGGGCCGGCTCCCCGGTGGCCGGGTCGCGCGTGAAGCCCACGCCGGCACCCGATTGGCCGCCCGCGTTGCCGAACACCATGCATTGTACCGTCACCGCCGTGCCGACGCCATCGGCGATGCGGTTCAGGCGCCGGTATTCGCGCGCCTTTGCGGATTGCCAGGATGCGAACACCGCTCCGATCGCGCCGCCGAGTTGCTCGGCGGGATCCTGCGGAAACGGTTGCCCCGCGCCCTGTGAAAAGACCTCGAGAAATCGCTGCGTGAGCGAGCGAAGATCGGCGAAGTCGAGTTCACGTTCGTCGCGACCGCCGAAGAGCGCCGTGGCGGCCTCCTCGAAGCTCGCCGCCGGCAGGCCTGCCACCACCTCGCCATAGGTGGCCACCAGGCGCCGGTAGGCATCCCACACGAGCCTCGGGTTGCCGGTCTGGCGCATCAAGCCGCCGACCGTCGCATCGCACAGTCCGATGTTCAGCAGCGTGTCCATCATGCCGGGCATCGAGACCGGCGCGCCAGAGCGAACCGACAGAAACAAGGGGCGACGCGCGTCGCCCAGGTCCCGGCCGGTCGAACGCTCCAGCGCGCGCAGGCCCGCACGCCAAAGTTCGGGACTGGAACTCCGCGTGCGCGCGACGGGGTCGGCACAGTAGCGGGTTCCGATGACGAAGGCCGGGGGCACCGGCAGTGACAGTTGGGCCATGCGCAGCAGGTTCCAGGCCTTGAATCCCATCGTCTGCGCCGAGGCTTGACCGTGCACGGCAACATCGCCGTCGCAGCCTATCAGATAGACCTCGGGCGGCAAGGTGGTCGCCATTGGCGAGGGCGGTTCGACCAACGAGGACCCTACGGCAGCTGCGGCAGCGACCGAAGCCCTGTTGGGCTCGGCACCACGAACCGGGATGTCAGGCGGCTCGCCCCGCACGGCGGCGATACCGTGCTTGCTGGCGCCATGGTGGTGTCGATGGCCACTCATCCTCGCACCCCAGCCTTGTCGAAAGCCAGATCCCGCAACGCATAGGCGGCCGCCAGAAGACGGTCCGAGGCCAGTTCCAGGGTGCCCGCCAGGTCGTTGGCGAGCATCAGCGACGGCGCGTCCTCAACGGTGCCGAGGATCACGCGCCGCGCGTCGCGCAGCCAGGCATCGCACTGCCGCTCGGCCTGCAGCACGCGCCAGGTCGCACGCAGGAAGGCGTCGTTGTCGGCCGCTTCGCTGTTGCTGCCGAGGGTCCGAGCGATCGCCAATGCCTTCACCTGATCCTGCGTCGCCTGCAGCACCGTGCTCGCCAGGCGGGCCAGCACCTTGCGGACTTCGTCATTCCAGCCCTTGTGGTGGTGGTCCGCAATCAGACTGATCAGAAACGCGGCCTCCTCGAGCGCATCGGCCACGTCGTCCGATTGCTCGACCAGCCGGGCCACGGGCCGCCAGCGCGGCTGGAGCTCTGCCTTGTCTCGAGCCTGCATCACCAGATGGTCGGCCTTGCGCTCCCAGGCCTTTGACCGTGCGGCGAGCTCCGCCGCGGCCTTGCCCGAACGCTCGGCCCCATGGGCCAGGCCGTCGCTGACCGCTTGCGCCAGCGCCTGACAGTACGACGCATGTTCGGCCAGCAGGTCGAACTCGCTGGTGCGGTGCCGTACGTGCCGCGCCAGCAGCATGCGAGTCTCGTCAGCCACCAGGGCTGCAGGCTGGCCCCGACGCAAGGCATCGCAGGCCAGCCGCATGACGGCCACAAGAAACGCGTGCGCGTCAGCGGACCCTATGACCTCGTCGAGTCGGTCGCCGATTCGGAACGCGCCTTCGCCCGCCGCCTGCATCGCGGCGAAGATCAGCCCCTCGCCGCCCACCTGCAGCCAGGCGCGATGGCCGATGTCGAGTCGTGCCACCTCGGCAAGGATCGCGATCGCGTCCTCCTTCCCGACGAAGGCCTGCAGGCGCTTGCGGGCACGATTCCAGTCGATCAGGAACACGATGCGCGAGCCGATACCCTCCAGCGCGGCCTCGACGGCGGCATCATCGGCGCAGTCGAACCGCGCCGTTGCCACCGAATAGGCCGCACCCTGATTGAGCTCCGTGTTCGTGCGCGACTCCAGGCCTGACCATTTGGCGCCGAACGGCTCGAGCAGCGTCTGGAAGAACTCGAGACGAACACGATGCAGGTCGGAATAGGTCAGCGTGATCGAATGGGCGGCCACCTGGATCACCAGCACATGGGCATCGTTCGTGCCGATGTCGTTCTGGATCAGCAGGCGCTCGCCGTCACGTGTGGCCGCCGTGTCCAGACCTGGGTGGTCGAACTTCAGAACGCTCGTACGGTTCAGGCCGCGCATGAAGGCGGCCACTCGGGGACGATCCTGGGGTTGCAGTTCCCACACGTTCGCGCCGGCTATGACCTCGCTGGCAAGTTCACTGGAGAGCTTGTTGATCTTCTTGTGCAGGTCCATCACCAGAAGATGCAGGCTGTCGCCCTCGCCGCGACGGCCATGGGTGAGCTCTTCAACCTGCCGATCGTTCAGTCGGTCATTCGCCAGGCCACCAAGCCACTCCAGGCGCTGCTGCACGCGGCGATGCGGTTCCTCGCCTGCCGGCGTCGTCTCGAGTACCGGCCGAGCCATGGTCGTGAGGTCGTCTTCGATGCACTTAACGAGCCGTGGCAGGTCCGGGACGAAGAGATCCTCATCAACGCGCCGCGCGACCGAGGCAAGCTCATGGAGCCACGCCGTGTTCAACCCGGCCGCCGCGATTTCCTTCGACAAGTCAAGCACATCACGATTCGGATGCGTTGCGTGCGACGAGGCCGATTGCAAGACGGTGAAGTAGACCTTGAGGCGGTCGTTGGCGGACAGTGCCGCCTTCACCCAGGCCGGCAGCATCAGTCTGTGCTGGCCAAGGGAGGCGACCGCTTGAGTCTTTTGCATGGGTTCGATTCGCTGCAGCCTAGGAACTGGCTCACTGTTGGGCTCCTTGATGACAGCCGTGTGGCAACGTGGTTGGGCGGGTGCAAATGTTTGATGTAGCGCAATCGGGCGGGCGATCGATCGCCAAAGTCACGGGGGCGACGCTGGATTCGGCCTCGGCAGGCGATGGGTTCGTCAGGGTCACGACGCGCGGAACATTTCGAAAGTGTCGGGCGCCGGTCGCGGACGCCGCCCGATCGGGTGGAGCGCGGGTGCCGCGGCGCACCGGCACGGTCCGCTCGACGGCGTGGTGCACTTATGAACGGCTCGGGTCCACAATGCGCGCATGGACAACGAACAAGCTCCGGCATTCCAACCCTTGACCGGCATCTACGAGCCGTCGGCGATTCAGCAACTGCCGGACGGGCGCTTTCTTGTCGTCGAGGACGAGAAGGAACATCCGCTGAGCCTGGTGACCATCGACGCCGATGGCACGGTCAAGACCGCGGCATTGACGGCCGGACTGCTGCAGATGTTCAGTCCTTTCTGGAAGCTCGACGACCTCGAAGGGCTGGCAGCGGACAAGGCGGGCTTTGTCTACGGCGTCACATCGCACTCGCGCGAGGGCGACGGTGACGAGAAGAAGTCGCGTGAGAAGCTGGTTCGGTTTCGAGTCGAGGGCGATCGGGTGGTCGACCCCAAGGTTGTCGGGGGGTTGAAGCAAGCGCTGACGACACGACATCCTGTGCTGGCGGCGGCAGCCCAGGTACGGGATGTCAAAGCCAGCGGTGGACTCAATATCGAAGCACTGGAGGTCAGCCCCGATCAGAAGCGACTGTTGATTGGTTTGCGCAGCCCGTTGCACAACGGTCGAGCGATCATCGCCAGTGTCGAGAACCCCACTGCCGTTTTCGAATCGGATGAGGTGCCTCGGGTCGCTCCTGGGCTCGAAGAGCTGGATCTCGGCGGCCACGGTATCCGCGGCTTGTCCTACGTTCCGGCGTTGGCGGCCTATCTCGTGATTGCTGGCCCTGCCTCACGCGAACCAGCAGCCTTTGAGCTGTGGCGCTGGAGCGGCCAGCCAGGCGCGCCAGCGCAGCGAATGACCGTTCCCGGCCTGCGCGGCTTTGCAAAAGCTGAAGGGCTGTGCCCGGCCGTGGTCGGTGGCGTGGAGAGAATCGTCATCGTCAGCGACGACGGGAACAGGGCTGCCGGACGCGCTGCCGGCTACCTTCTGCTCGACCCCACACAACTGCGGACCGAAGCCTGATCGATCTACGGCATTGGCACGTACGCACTTTGAATGGCGCGTTTCATCCAAACGTGAACGGCTGACCGTGTTCCGCTGAACCAGCAAGAGCGGCCGCAGGTACACACCCTGACGGGCGGGCCCTTCAATCTCGGGAGAGACAGGACCCAGCGCCGAAGCTAAGATCAATTTGTGCGCACAAGGATCAGACCATGTTGGTGATCGCTGTTGCCAATCCGAAGGGAGGCGTGGGCAAGAGCACCCTCGCCACCAACCTGGCTGGGTGGCTGGCTCATCGCGGCCACTCGGTCATGCTGGGCGACACGGACCGCCAGCATTCGTCGCGCCAATGGCTCCAGCGGCGGCCACGCGAGTTGCCGGTGATCAGGGGCTGGGATCTGCAAGTGCCAGAAGTCGCAAAGGTGCCCAAAGGGACGACCCACATCGTGCTGGATACGCCGGCGGGTCTGCACGGCAAGCGCCTGAACGGATTGATGAGGCTCGTCGACAAGATGCTCATCCCGCTGCAACCGAGCGAATTCGACATCGGCGCGACGGAGGGCTTCCTCGGCGTGCTGCGCGATCACAGCCACGGCCCCGACGTTCAACTCGGCTTGGTCGCCAATCGCGCCCGCGATGGCACGCTGTCGATGGATGAGCTGCGCTTCTATCTGGATTCGGTGGAGGCACCCGTGCTCGGCCAGTTGCCTGACGCACAGATCTACGTCCAGCTGGCCGGACAGGGCCTGACGCTGTGGGACGTTGCTCCCAGCCGCGTCGAGCGCCACCTCGCCCAGTGGCGGCCGGTGGTGGCTTGGGCCGAGCGGTGAATGCGACACGCTTTCAACGCCAGGCTCGCGACGTTTTGTCGCTCGGCTTGCCGCAAGGGTGAAGTGATTGGAGGCTCAGGGCGTTCGACCGAACCCACGTTGATGCCGTCAGCAAGTGGGCGAATCCCTGCCTGCCAGCCGTCCAAGCTCGGGCTTGGCCAGCCCGCGCAACGTCGCGATGCGGGCAGCGAGCCAACCGAGTGCGAACCAGGCTGCGGGATCTGACGTGACGAGCGCCTCATATTTGGCACGGGCGACGAAGAGGTCGTTGAGCTCTCCCATGCGGTCCTGAATGGCGGTCAATGCACTCAGGTAGCGCTCAACCTTGCGTCGACGCAGAATGGGTGCGAAGAATTCAACAGCGTAGCGCTGGCGCTTGATGCGCTTGCGCAGCGCATGCAGGCTGGCTTCGTCGAGCTCGTCGAACGCGTTCCAGTCGGCAACGATGCGTGCATGCCATCGGCCCAGCCGCTTGCCGATGTTGCGGTGAAAGGTCGGCGCATCGCCGCGGGCAGGCCGATTCGCGCCCGATTCGGCCCGTTCGCGATCGGCACCGGGGAGTTCCGCTTCGGTTGCGGCGTCATCGGCGGGCTCAGTGTCGTCACCCGAATCCGCGGCTTCGAAACGTGGCTCGGCAACGACCGTGTCCACCCCATGTGAGGGCAGCTCAGCCAAGGCCGCCCGCCAGGCGATCCAGGCGAGGAAAATTCGCTGCGTTTCGGCGGCACGGACCGTTTTCACCGGGTCTGGGCCGGCGGCGCCGGCGTGCGGCAACAACGGCGGTGCACCCACTCTGGCAAGCTCGGCAACCACGCCGCTGTCCAGCACGTCACTGTCGCGAGACCTGCCCAGCGTGGCAAACAAGGCCTGCAGAACCTCGACGAGGCCGGACGGTGGCGACGGAGCCCAACCCCGGAAACTGCGCAGCGCGCTGCGCAGCCTGCGGATGCCCACGCGAAGCTGGTGCACGTGTTCAACGCGCAGGGCGGGGTCGCCTTCCACAAGACCGATTGCGTTGCGTGTGATCTGGGCCAGACATTCGTCGAGGACACTGCCGTAGGCTTCCGTCGCCGTAGCGTCGTCAGAGTAGCTCAGCGGACTCGCCTTGCGCAGAGGCGGAAACGGCGAACCCTCGGCGAGCCGATCACCGCGCTCCGACTTGCTGTGCGGGTCGTAGAGCAGCCCGAATCGCTTGCGCCACAGTTCAACGAGCGCCAGCATCGCAGCGGGCGAGCCCGAGATCAACTCGAACTCGATCTCCCGAATGCGCTGGGTCGTCTTGTTCGACACCAGTCGCCCCTCATCGAAGGCAACCTCGACGACCGCGCCGCGTGTTCGAACCCTGCGGCGGGCGCGCCGAACTTCAGTCTGAAACCGAACGACTAGCTCGACTCCGTCCGCGTGCGCACGGCGCAGCAGGGTGATCAGCTTTTTGCCGGCGCGCGTGCCGGCGTGTTCCGACGCATCGTGGCTGGCCCCTGGGCGGACGACCTCGTGTTCGAACCGCTCCAGCGCGTTGTTGCCGCCGGC